>CAXTOC010000078.1:0-10402 GCA_964245725.1 uncultured Acetobacteraceae bacterium
CCGGCGCCACGCCCGCCTCGCCGCGCTGCTGCTCGCGGCCCCGAGCCGTGGTATCACGGCCGGGGCGCTCGACCCGCCACCGGCGGCGCCCACGTCGCCCGTAACCGACCGCCCATCCGGCGCCGCCGTCACCGGCCCGCATCAGGCGATGGAAGGCAAGCCGGCGCCGGAACTCGACCGCTTCCTGCACGCCAGGACGATCATGCGCGCGCCATCCTGGCGCACCTCCCGGAACGCGGCCGGCTGCTGTCGGCGATCTCCGAGCTCGACGGGATGAGCACCGAGGTCAGCCTGCTGAGGACGGCGAACGGGGCGCGCTTCTACCTCCGGCTCGACGCCGGCACGCAGGGCGCCCGCCTGGTGATGCAGGATACGCGGGCGCAGGACGCCCTCGGCGCGGGAACCGTCCTGGTGATCCGGCCGATCTCGACGCCGCGGTCACGGCGGGATCGACCAGCTCGCGCCGTCGGAGGATGGCAGCCTGGTCGCCTACGGCATCTCCACCGGCGGCTCGCAGAGCGCGCTGCACGTCATCGAGACGGCGACCCGCAGGATCCGGCCCGACGTGATCGACCGCGCCCGCTTCGCGCACGTCTCCTGGGCGGCGGACGGCCGCAGCTTCTTCTATGCGCGGCTGCCGCGGCCGGACCCGGCCGCCGCCGCCGCGACCGACGCGCACCTGCGCGTCTACCGCCACCGGCTCGGCGAGGATCCGGACCGAGACCGGCTGATCCTCGATCCCGACCGGCTGCCCGGCGCCTCCGCCGCGAGCCCGTCCGCGGCGGCGCAGATCTTCCCAGCACTCGTGGTGCCTCCCGGTTCCGACTACGTGCTGGCCGAACTGCGCGACGGCGTCTCGCCGGAGCTCGCGATCTAACGCAGCACCCTACGCAACGCTGGAGCTGCCGCAGGTGCCGTGGAAGCGGGTCGCCATGCCGTCCGACGGCGTGGTCGCGGCGGCAGTGCGCGGGACGCGCATCGACCTGCTCACGCATCGCGATGCGCCGCACTTCGAGATCGTCGAGTGCCGAGATGACGCTGCTGCGCCTCGCCGACCGTGCGACGCTGCCCGAGATCATCACCCTCCCCGTCTCCGGCAGCATCGCCCTTGCGGAGGAGGATGGCGGGGACGATGCGGGAGGGCTGCTCGCGGATGCGCGCCGGCCAGGGGTCGATGTCGGGGTGCAATCCTGGATCCAGCCTCTGGTCTGGCTGCACTACGATCCCGCCGCTCGGGCGGTCGCCCCGCTCGGCCTCGCGCCCGGCTTCACGCGCGACCTGCGCGCCTACCAGTCGGTCGAGACCAGCGCGCGCGGCCTGGATGGCATGCTGACTCCAGTCTCCATCGTCAGCCGACGCGACCGCCGTCACGGCGGACCCCGCCCGGTGCTGCTGGAGGGCGGGGGCGCCTCCGGCGTCGCGGGCGATCCGGCCTTCGTGCCGACGCGGCTGCCCTGACTCGATGCCGGCGGCGTGTATGCGGTCGCGCGCGTGCGAGACGGCAGCAAGCTTGCGAGCAAGCTCGACGGCATCGCCGACTTCATCGCGTGCGCCGAACCTTGATCGCGCGGCACATCGCCGATGCAGCGCATCTCGCCGGCAGCGGCACCGGCGCCGACGGCATCCTGATCGGTGGCGCCGTCGCGCGCCCGCCCGAGCTGTTCCGCGCCGCGCTGATCCGGTTCGGCGCGAAGGCGCTGCGCCAGCAGTTCTCGGCAGACGGTGCGCCGAACCTCCCCGAGGTCGGCAGCGTCGCCGACCCGGCGGTACCGCTGACCGCGGATGCGTCGGACGCGCGCGTGCCGGTCCGGGAGTCTGCGAAGATGACCGCGCGGCTGCAGCGGGCGAGCCGCGGCGGGCGGCCGGTGCTGTTGCGCGTCGAGTTCGATGGCGGGGGCGGTGCCGTGCGGGCACGGCGCGACGCCGAGGCCGCGGACGAGCAGGCCTTCCTGCTGTGGCAGATGGGGGAGTCGGAAGACAAGCCGCCGACACCCTGATGGTGAGCCGGGCGGCGGCCGGACCGGCCCGTCGGCGCTGCCCGTCGCGCCGGTTTCCGCGGCATCGCGAAGCCGCGTTTTTCATCGGAACTCGGGCCAGTGGAGCGCGATTAGCCTGTGCTGTTGGTCGATACGCTTGGCAAGAAGGCGGTTCCGCGTGCAGGAAGACCAACCGATCGGGAACGGCGACCTGAGCCAGCTCGTGGTCCCGCTGCACGCCGAGCAGCTCGATGTCAGTCTGCTGAAGCGCGAGACTGGCCGGGTAAAGATCTCCACCGTCACCAGGTTCCACGAGCAGGCCGTCGACGAGATGCTCGCCGAGGAACACGCCCATGTCGAGCGTGTCGCCGTCGGCACGATCGTCGATGCCATGCCTGCGGTACGTCAGGAAGGCGAGGTGACCATCATCCCGGTCGTCGAGGAGGTGCTGGTGGTGGAGAGGCGGCTGTTCCTGAAACAGGAGATCCGCGTCACGCGGGTCCGGACGACCTCGCGGCATCAGGAGACCGTGGTGCTTCGCCAGCAGGAGGCTGTCGTGCAACGGACAAAGAACGACACTGACGGTGACCATAACAGTGCAACCTCACAACTTGAGCGGTGATTGAAATGGCGAGTGAAACAGTCGTAGCGGTATTCTCGACGCTGACCCATGCGGAGGCCGCGATCTCCGATCTCGTGGCGTCCGGTGTCCCGGCGTCCTCGATCGAGCATTATGCGAAGGATGAGAGCGGTGCCGGGACCCTCGGCACGCAGACCGAAGGCACGCAGCATCACGGCTTCTGGGCTTGGCTGACCGGCCAGGAGACGACCAACGAGCAGCACGACGTCTACGACCGGTCGATCCAGTCGGGACGGACGGTGGTGACCGTGATCAGCGACGGCAGCAACATCGACCACATCTACACCGTGCTCGAGCGGCACGGTCCGCTCGACCTCGACGAGCAGGACACGGCCACCGGCGGCGGCACCAGCGTGGGCGGCGCCTATGCCGATACCAGCACGACCAGCGGCCTCGCTCCCACCACCGGTCTTGCTTCCACCAGTGGCGTCGCTTCGAGCAGTGGAATGGGCGCCACCAGCGGGATGAGCACCGGCACCGCGCCGGCGGTGCCCGCAGCGCCGCTGACGACTGCGGCCAGCGGCGGCGCGGAAGAGGTCATTCCCCTCTCCGAGGAGACGCTTCAGATCGGCAAGCGCGAGGTGGACCGGGGTTCGACCCGGATCCGCCGCTACGTGGTCGAGCGCCCGGTCGACGAGCAGATCCGGCTTCGCAACGAGACCGTGTCGGTGTTCCGCCGTCCGGTGACCGGCAGCACGACCGTGGGCGCCGACGCGTTCCGCGACCATGAGATCGTGGTGACCGAGACCGCCGAGGAAGCCGTCGTGGGCAAGACCGCCCAGGTGGTCGAGGAGGTCGTCGTGCAGAAGGGCGTGCAGGAGCGCGTGGAGACGGTGCACGACACGGTGCGGCGCGAGGAGGTCGAGATCGAGGGACCGGGCGGCCGCAACGTCGAGACCACCACCACCGGCGGCACGGCGACGCCGCCGCCGATCCTGAACAAGTAGTCAGTCAAGTCTGACGAGGGCGGCGGGATGAACGTCCTGCCGCCCTTCTCGCGATTGGCGCTTGATCGTCTCAGGCTGCCGAAAGAGCCAGCCGAGGGCTCCGCCCCAGACCCCACTTCCTCAGGAAAGATTTTCATAGGCTCGACCTTGATGGGGTCGAGCGGCAAAGCCTCTTGCTAGAGCATCATCCGATCGAACGGCGTCGCTTGATCGGATGAAGCTGCTCGTCAAGACAGTAGGCTGGAGCTTGATCCGCGAGCCCATGCGATCGGATCGTGCTCTAGAGCGTGGAGAGCGGCGGCGCGATGCTCTCCAGCGACCTGCCCTCGGCATCGATGCCGATCCTCAGGCCGACCACCGCGGCGACCAGCATGAGCAGGGCCGCGCCGACATAGCCCATCGCCAGCGGCGTGCGGCCACCGATCTCGATCAGCTCGCCGAACAGCCACGGTGCTCCAGCCCCGCCGATGATGGTGCCGAACGCGTAGAACAGCGCGATCGCCAGCGCCCGGGTCTCCAGCGGGAACACCTCGCTCGCGGTCAGGTAGGCGGACGAGGCGGCGGCGGAGGCGAAGAAGAAGATCATCACCCAGCCGATGGTCTGCGTCGTCGCGTCGAGATCGCCGGCCGAGAACAGCCACGCCACCGCGATCATCAGCGTGCCCGAGATCGAGTAGGTGATGAAGATCATCTTGCGCCGGCCGACCGTGTCGAAGAACCGGCCCAGCAGCAACGGTCCGAGAAAGTTGCTGATCGCCAGCGGCAGGATGAACAGCCCGACCTTGTGCGTCGAGACGTGCTCGTAGTGCGTCAGCACCATGCCGTAGGTGAAGAACACGGCATTGTAGAGGAACGCCTGGCTGATCATCAGCACCAGCGCCAGGATGCTGCGGGTGCGGTACGGGCCGATCATCGCCGCCAGCACCATCCTGAAGCCGAAGCGGGCGCGTGTGTGCACCGCGAGCGTCTCGTGGCAGGGCGGCAGCGGCTCGCCGGTATGGTGGTAGATGCGCTGCTCGATCTCGCTGGTGATCCGCTCGCCCTCCAGGTGCTTGCCGTGCGTGCACAGCCAGCGCGGGCTCTCCGGCACCCAGCGGCGCATCGCGATCACCGCGAGGCCGAGCACGCCGCCGATGGCAAAGCCAAATCGCCAGCCGAAGCGGACCGGCATCAGGTCGCCGCCGAGCAGGAAGATCGAGCCGCCGGCGCCCAACGCCGCACCCGCCCAGAACGAGCCGTTGACGATCAGGTCGACGCGACCGCGCAGCCGTGCGGGGATCAGCTCGTCGATGGCGGAGTTGATCGCCGAGTACTCGCCGCCGATGCCGAGGCCGGTGATGAAGCGGAACGCGGCGAAGCTGAGGAAATTCCACGAGCAGGCCGACAGCAGCACGCCGAGGATGTAGATCCCGAGCGTCAGGCTGAAGATCGCCTTGCGTCCGACCTTGTCGGTGAGCCAGCCGAAGATCAGCGCGCCGACGACGGCGCCGATCACGTACAGCGACGCGGAGCAGCCGATGTTGCCGGCCGTCAGCGCCAGCGTGCCGTGCTCCTGCAGGATCGGACCGATCGAGCCGACGATGGTGACCTCGAGCCCGTCCAGGATCCAGGTGATGCCGAGCGCCACCACCACCAGCATGTGGAAGCGGCTCCAGGGCAGGCGATCCAGCCGTGCCGGGACCGTGGTGTGGACCATGTCCGACGTGGCGCCGGCGCCGTGACCGGTCATCGAGATCGAGTTCAAGCAGTTTTCTCCAGCCGGTCGATCAGCGTCTGCACCACCGCCGGATCGGCCAGTGTCGTCGTGTCGCCGAGCTCGGCGGTGTCGCCGGTCGCGATCTTCCGCAGGATGCGACGCATGATCTTGCCCGAGCGGGTCTTCGGCAGGTCGGGCACGATCAGCACCGTGTCCGGCGCGGCGTAACGGCCGAGGGCCTGGCCGACCTGGCGCGACAGTTCGGCCTCCAGCCCGTCGGATGGGGCGCCCTCGCGCTTGAGCACGACGAAGGCGAACAGCGCGTGGCCCTTGATGTCGTGCGGCACGCCGACGACCGCGGACTCCGCCACCAGGTCGTGGGCGTCCAGCGCGCCCTCGACCTCGGCGCTGCCGATGCGGTGGCCGGAGACGTTGACGACGTCGTCGACGCGGCCGGTGATCCAGAGATAGCCGTCGGCGTCGCGCCTGGCGCCGTCGCCGGAGAAGTACAGCCCGGGATACGTGGAGAAGTAGGTCTGCACGAAGCGCGCGTGGTCGCCCCAGATGGTGCGCGCCTGGCCGGGCCAGGAGCGGCCGATGCAGAGATGTCCCTCCGCCTCGCCGTCCAGCACCGTCCCCTTCTCGTCCACCAGCACCGGGCAGACCCCCGGCAGCGGCAGGGTGGCGGAGCCGGGCTTCTGGCCGATGGCGCCCGGCAGCGGGGCGATCATGATGCCGCCGGTCTCGGTCTGCCACCAGGTATCGACCACCGGGCAGCGCTCGCCGCCCACCTCGCGGTAGTACCACAGCCAGGCTTCCGGATTGATCGGCTCGCCCACGCTGCCGAGCACCCGCAGCGAGGCGCGCGAGGTGGCGTGCAGCGCCGCCGGATCCTCGCGCATCAGCGCGCGGATCGCGGTCGGCGCGGTGTAGAAGCAGGCGACCTGATGCTTGTCGATGACCCGCCACCAGCGTCCCGGCTCGGGCCAGGACGGGGTGCCCTCGTAGATCAGGCTGGTGCCGCCGTTGGCGAGCGGGCCGTAGACGACGTAGCTGTGCCCGGTGACCCAGCCGATGTCGGCGGTGCACCAGAACAGGTCGGAGGCACGGTAGTCGAACACCGCCTCGTGGGTGAAACGCGCCCAGACCAGGTAGCCGGCGGTGGTATGCAGCACGCCCTTCGGCTTGCCGGTGCTGCCCGAGGTGTAGAGCAGCAGCAGCGGATCCTCCGCCGCCATCGTCTCCGGCTCGCACGTGGCCGGCTCGCGGCCGACCAGGGCGGCAAAGTCCAGGTCGCGGCCGGGCTGCATCGGCACCTCGGCGCCGGTGACGCGCAGCACCAGCACGTGCTCGACGCCGGCCGCCGAGGGCAAGGCGAGTGCGGCGTCGGCGGCCGCCTTCAGCGCGACGCGCTTGCCGCCGCGACGGCCCTCATCGGCGGTGATCAGCACCTTGGCAGCGCAGTCGCCGAGACGGTCGGCGATGCTGGATGCCGACAGGCCGGCGAACATCACCACGTGCACGGCGCCGATCCGCGCGCAGGCGAGCATCGCCACCGCGCCCTCGATCACCATGGGCAGGTAGATGGCGACCCGGTCGCCCTTGCCGATGCCGAGCCCGCGCAGGGCGTTGGCGAGCCGGCAGACCTCGGCATGAAGCTCGCCGTAGCTGACGCGGCGGACGTCCTCCTCGGCCTCCCCCTGCCAGATCAGCGCCGGCTGGTCGCGGCGGTCTTTCAGGTGGCGGTCGAGGCAGTTCACCGAGACGTTGAGCAGCCCGTCGGCAAACCAGGAGATCTGCACCTCGCCGTCGAACCGGCTCGCCCCGGCGAGTGCGGGGAAGCGGATCCAGTCGATCCGTTCAGCCTCCTGCAGCCAGTAGCTGTCCGGCTCGTGCACTGCATGGTTGCAGAGCACCGGATACTGCGCCGCACTGATCAGTGCCGAGGCGGCCAGCGACGGCTTGACGTGATAGATCGGTCCCGGTTCCATGATCCTGGTTGTCCCCCTGGACACGTTGGACCGGATCGTTGTCCGATCCTGACCTCGCCTGGTCTTGGCGTCGCGACGCCGACATGCCGGCCGACGTTGCGCACGCGCTGCTTGTCCGCGAGAAGCCTTGCCGGATCAGGTTCCGCTAGGCAAGGGCCGCGACCGCCGCCCTGTGCTAACGGGTGCGTGCGTCGATCGCCAGCAGCCTGCCGGATAGCACCAAAGGATGACGACCCTGTCCAAGCAGGGCGGCCGACACGCCGCAAAGCACGACCAGGGCGAGGCAGATCTCGACGAGACGACGCCGCCTGCGCACCTGGAACGGGTTTTCCATATAAACCACCAGCCAGAAGGAGTCTTAATCTATCACGCATGATCGGTCGTGCAACCGCTTCAATATCGCGCTGCTGCGTCATCCGCCGGTCCTCGTCCCGCCGGGCACGTGCTACGGCCGGCTCGAGGTGGCGCTCGCACCGGCATGGCGGGGCGCCCTGGCGCGGCAGCTTGAGCCGCTGCAGGCATTCGCGCCGCAACGCGTCTGGAGCTCGCCCTCGAGACGCTGCGCCGCCGTGGCCCGCTTCGTCGGGCGACGGTTGGCCGTGCGAGCGGTGCTGGATCCACGCCTGCTGGAGCTGGATTTCGGCGACTGGGAAGGCAGCAGCTGGGATGCGGTGCCGCGCGCGGCGCTGGACCGTTGGGCGGCGGATCCGCTCGGCTTCCGCCCGCCCGGTGGCGAGAGCGGTGCCGCCCTGGTGCGGCGGGTGCAGGGCTTCGCGCATGCACTGGCCCGCGACGCCAGGCCCTGCCTGGTGGTCTCGCACGGCGGCCCGCTGCGGCTGCTTCCGGCACTGCTCGCAGGCGAGCCGGTGGACCTGCTGGCGCCGGCGCTGGCGCCGGGCGCACTGCGCATCGTGCCGGCGCTCACGCGCAACGCCGGCCAGGGGGAGAACTAGGCTCAGGACCCGTTGCCCGGCTTCCACGCGATGTGGTTCCGAGGGCGTCGGAGGTGTCCGATGCCGAGTTCTCAGTGCTGCCGGTGGCGCACAGGCGCCGGATCGCGCGGCTCTTCCCGGTGTCGCGCGACCTGCGCCGCGTGGGCGATCGTCGGCTGATCAACGGCGGGACCGCCTCCGACCTCGCGCGCGTCCCCCACCCATCAGCCCGAGCCGTAGCGTCACGGCGCGATGCACGCGCACCCGACAGCAACGACTGCGCGAGAGGTGAGCCGCTGCGCTCCCAGGGCTTCGTAGGGAACCGTCTGCGCTTGACCGGGATGTCGGTCGAGTGCCCTCGTCGCGAGCCTCGACATGCCAGCACGGCCAGACCCAATTCGGGGCGAGCTGCCGCGCTTCCCACAGGTGGACGCGTGAGATGCCTCCAGCCTACCGGGCGGGAGATTCGGCCTGCGGTCCGGCGTCCGCGGAAGCGCTACCCAGGCACGTCAGCGCCGGGATCGCGAGGTCGGCCGCCTCGGCAGCGAAGATGAAAATCCGATCAGGCGCAGCAGGGGTTCAAGCCTGCCCAGCCGGTCCAGCACGATGCCGATGGCGAGCAGGATCGCCAGTCCGAACGGGGTGACCACGAGGAAGACGATCTCCAGAAACTTGAACACGCGCTGATCCCCATTGCCCCCGTCATCATGGGGCAGAAGGGTTAACAGGCCGCTTAGACGACTTCGCCGCGCGCCGGACCGCTCCAGCGCACCGCGGCTGTCACCGGGCCGATCCGATGCTATCCTGCGCCTCGGTCGCCCGCGGCCGCGCGCGGGCATCGGCTTCGGAGCGGGAATGGCCTTCAAGGGGAAAGCGCCCGGCAGCGGGTCCGGCGAGATGTCGCGCCGCACGCAGTTGCTGCGGCCTTCCATCGCGCTCTCGGATCGGCAGGTGGCCGAGGCGCGTCGGCTGCGTCGCGCCGGCGCCACCCCGGAGGCGATCGCCGAGGCGATGGCGCTGCCGCTCGACGAGGTCGAGAAGGCGCTGGTGCAGATGCGCTCGCCGCGGCCGGAGACGACGCGCGGCACCCTGAACGTGACGCTGGCGGCGCACCGGCTGATCATGAAGGAGCGGATCGGCGACGAGCCGATCTGGCAGACGATGGACCGCATGGTCGACGAGCTGCTGCGCCTGCGCGCCGCCGCCGCGCCCCGCCGCCGGAGCCCTGCCGCGCAGCAGGACGACCTGCCCTTTCCGGCTCCGGAGAGCTAGGTCCGGTCGCGGCGGGCAAGACGGCATGTCGCCGGAAGACCTCGCGGCGCGCCACCCGCGGCTCTATCACGTCGCCGCCCCCGGTGCGGCCGCCGGCATCCGGCGACACGGGCTGCTGCCCACCAGCGCGCTGCTGACGCTGTTCGAGGTCCCCCTGGCGGCGCGGCGGACGATCGAGGGCGAGCGACGCACCGCGAGCGTGACGCTGACCCACCCGGTGCACGGCCGGGCGATCATCACCGACAACCTGCCGCTGATCATGCCTTCGCTGTCCGCCTGCCTGGATGACCGGCTCCGCGTGTCGGACTGGCTGCGCATCCTCAACGAGCGCGTGTTCTTCTGGCCCGACGAGGCCGGGCTCGCGCGCCTGCTGGGAGCCAGGGTCAACCGACGCCGCGACCGCGAGGTGCTCGTGTTCGACACGCTGAGCCTCGCCACACGCCATGCCGAGCGGATGGATCTCTGCGCGATCAACTCCGGCGCCACGATGCGCCGCGCCGCGCGACGCGGCCTGTCGACCTTCGTGCCGCTGCAGAGCCACGGCTACGAGACCTGGCGCCGGCTGCGCGGCCGCCGCGACCGGCTGTGCGAGGTGACGGTGCGCGGCGGCGTGCCCGACATCGCCGATCACCTGGTCGAGGTCCGCCTGGCCGCTTCGTCCTGAACTCTCATCGACGGGCGCAGAGCACGAGCAGCACCGCGCACTCGGTCAGCACCGCGCAGGCCCCGAGCACGTCACCGGTATGGCCGCCGACCTGGCGCCGCGCCAGCCGGGCAATGACCAATGTGACGGCCACGGCGCAGGCCGGTGCCGCCAGGATCATCCAGCCGCGCAGCAGCGACGCCGCCAGCACTGCCGCGAGGCCGAGGCCGAGCAGCGCGGACAGACGCGGCAGCGGATGCAGCGATGCGGCCAGACCGTCGCGACGGGCCGCATCGCTGCATCCG
>CAXTOC010000079.1:0-2973 GCA_964245725.1 uncultured Acetobacteraceae bacterium
GGGTTGCTCTCCGACAGATCCAGCACAGGTAGCCCGGCACGCCGCCGCCCGGCACCGTCGAGCAGGTGACCGTCACCGCGCTGCGCCAGAAGACCAACCTGCAGAAGACGCCGGTCGCGATCACGTCGATCTCGTCGGCCACCCTCGACAGGTCCAACATCACCACCCTGGCCGGGCTGAACGGGCTGGTCCCGGGCCTGTCCATCACCAAGACCGCAGGCTTCGAGAACCTGGTGAACATACGTGGCGTCGGCTCGGCGACCCCGGAGAACGCGCTGGTCACCCAGCCCGGCGTGTCGCTGTTCGTCGACGGCGTCTACATCGCCAACAGCATCTCGCTGGACCAGACCCTGTTCGACCTCGACCGCATCGAGGTGCTGCGCGGTCCGCAGGGCACGCTCTACGGGCAGAGCTCGACCGGCGGCGTGATCAACCTGGTGACGAACCAGCCGGTGCTCGGGCAATACAGCGGCCACGCCGACTTCAGCGTCGGCAACCACGACCTGTTCCGCGAGCGCGCGGCGGTGAACCTGCCGATCTCCGACCAGGTCGCGGTGCGGCTGTCGTTCCAGAAATACGACCATGACGGCTTCGGCGAGTCGGTCGACATCCCGAACTACCAGCTCGACGACGCGCACGACACCAGCGGCAAGGTCGCGATCCTGTATAGGCCCTCGGAGAACTTCTCCGCGACCTTCACCGCGCAGTGGTACGGCGCGGACCAGGACGGTGCCGAGCAGAAGAACATTCGCGATCCCGATCCCGACCCGCGCCAGGTGAACCAGGATTATCCGGCCCGCTTCGACCTCGAGACGTCGCTGTATCACCTCAACCTGGAGTGGACGCTGCCCTGGGCGACGCTGCGTTCGGTGACCGCCTACCAGAACCTGACCAACAAGCAGTCGGAGGACAGCTCGCGTCTCTCCTACGCCATCCTGCACTCCTACGACGACATCGCCGCCTGGAACACGTCGATGCAGAACTACAGCGAGGAGCTCGACATCCAGCCTCACCTCGGCAGCCGGCTCGACACCATCGCCGGCCTGTTCCTGACCAAGCAGCGCAGCCAGCAGTTCGTGGCCGAGTTCGAGGGCCATGATCCCGATCCGGACCTCGCGATCGTTCCCGACATCGAGACCAGCCCGCCGCTCAACCTCGCCTACGGCAACGTCACCACCGTCAACCGCGAGTCGGTGGCGCCCTTCGTCCAGGCCACCGTCCATCTCGCCCCGAACCTGCGGCTCACCGGCGGCATACGCTACAACTACGACCACTACGACGATTTCAACTTCACCTTCGCCAGCACCGGCAGCAGCAAGGCGAACACGCTGTACCAGACCGACCGCACCACCGGGAACATCAACCTCCAGTACGACCTGACGCCGCGCAACCTGCTCTACGGCAGCGTCACCGAGGGCTACAAGCCGGGCGGGGTCAACGGCAACGAGGAGTCCAGGGTGGTCGGGCTGACCTTTCTCCCCGAGGACATCACGTCCTTCGAGATCGGCTCCAAGAACCGGCTGCTGCAGGACCGCATCCGCCTGAACGTCGCGGCCTTCTTCTACGACTACCGCGACCTGCAATACATCGAGACCGATCCGGTCCCGTTCGCCTACGGCATCGCCAACGTGCCCAACACCCACATCTGGGGCGGCGAGGCCGAGGCATCGTACCTGGCGCTGCACGGCCGGCTGCGCTTCAACGGCCAGCTGACGCTCGAGGACGGCAGGATGATCGGGGACTACAAGGCGATCGACTCCGTCACCACCAGCCAAGTCTACGCGAGCAGTCCGGCCTGCGCCTCCGGCGGCCAGTTTTTCAACCCGGGCTGCTGGGCCGCGGTGATCGCCGCGGCGAGGAGCGTCAACGGCAACAAGCCGCCCGGCCTGCCGAACGTGCAGGCGGCGTTGAACGCCGAGTACACGGCGGCGGTGCCGTGGGGGCAGCTGACCTCGCGGGTGGAGTACGTCTATCGCGGCAGCGAGTACGCCCGCGTGTTCAACAGCGCGGCACTCGACCACGTGCCCACCTACGGCATCGTCAACCTGGATTTCCGCTACACGCCGGACCGCACCCGCTGGGTGGTCGAGCTCGCCTTGAGCAACCTGACCGACATCGCCGGCGTCAACTCGCGCTTCACCGACCCGTACGGCACCGGCCAGACCAGCGAGGAGTTCATCGCCCCGTTCCAGGTCATCGGCACGCTCGCCTACTCCTTCTGAGCCGCTCCTGCGGCCGCGTGCGGTTGCCCGTGGATGGCGGGGCGGCGGCGTGACACTCTACCGCCGAAAGGAAGATTGCATGGACGGCAAGTGGGTGGTCCTGGCAGCATCGTCGCTGGCGTTCTTCTTCGTCACCGGCACCACCTTCACCTCGCTCGCCGTGGTGCTGTTCACCATGTGCGCCGACCTGCACTGGTCGCTGACCGAGGCGGGGCTGAGCTTCTCCCTGCTCGGGCTGGCCTGCGGCCTGAGCAGCCCGCTGCCGGCGATCGCGATCCGCTGGATCGGGGCGCGCTGGACCGTCTCGGGTGGCGCGCTGGTGCTGGCCGCGGGGTTTCTGATCGCCTCGGCCTCGCACGGCATCGGCGCCTTCTTCGTCGCGGTGTGCCTGATGGGGACGGGCTTCAGCCTGCTGGCGCCGGTGCCGGGGATGTTCCTGCTGCCGCGCTGGTTCCCCGAGACCTCTCAGCGCATGATCGGCTTCTACTTCATGGGCGGTTCGGCCGGCGGCGTGCTGGGGCCGGTGCTGGTCGGCGCCAGCGTCGCCTGGAGCGGCAGCTGGCGGCTGCACTGGGCGCTGATGGCCGGTGCGGCGACGCTGCTCGCCCTGCTCTGCGCCGTCTGCGTCCGCGACCGCAGCGAGAGTGCGGTGGCGGCCGAGGCGGCCGGGCGTTCCGTGGTGGGTGCCGCGACCGGCTGGACCACGCGCGCGGCGCTGCTGACGCCGCCTTTCCTCGCCATCGCCTTCGCC
>CAXTOC010000079.1:2983-10340 GCA_964245725.1 uncultured Acetobacteraceae bacterium
GTGCTCAACAGCGCGCTGGTCGCCCACATGAGCCGGATCGGCGCCGGCGCGTCGGCGGGCGCGTTCGGCATCGGGCTGCTGGCGCTCACCGGCACGCTGGCCAAGGGCGTCACCGGCGCGGCGGCGGAGCGCATCCATCCGCGGCTCATGCTGCTGGCGAGCCTGCTGCTGGGCGGGAGCGCGTTCCTGCTGTTCGGGCTGGCGCACACGGCCGCCCTGGTGTTCCTGGCCGCGGCCCTGTTCGGCATCAGCTGGGGTGTGGCCTGGCTCAGCGCGCACCTGCTGCTGCTGCGCCGCTACGGCCGCGTCGTGGCGCCGGACCTGGTGGCGCTCGCCACCACGATCACCACCGCCGCGGTCATCGGACCGGTCGCCGCCGGCCGCATCGCCGACCGCACCGGCAGCTTCTCGCTGATCTTCCTGATCGTGGCCGGGCTGTTCCTGCTCGCCCTGCTCTCGACCCTGCTGATCGGCCGGGAGCCGGCGGCGCTGCGCACGCGCCTGTCCGACGACGCCCTGCCGACCGCCCGCTGACGCCAAGTCCAGGAGCTCGACATGCCACAGCCGATCGCGTTCGGGCTCCCCTCGGACCGGGGCGGCAAGGATCTCGGGATCTTCATGCCGATCGCCAACGGCGGCTGGATCCTGTCCTCGACCACGCCGACGATCGACGGCTCCTACGAGTACAACCGCCGCGCGGCCCTGCTCGCCGAGCAGATCGGGCTGGACTTCATCATGTCGATGGCCAAGTTCCGCGGCTATGGCGGCGTCACCCAGCACTGGCGCAGCTCGCTCGACAGCCTGGTGCTGATGTCCGCGCTGGCGGCGCAGACCGAGCGGGTCAAGATCTGGACCACCTTCCACACGCTGCTGCAGAATCCCGCGGTCGCCGCCAAGATGATCGCGACCCTGGACCAGGTCAGCCACGGCCGGGCGGGTCTCAACGTGGTGCCCGGCGCCTATCGCGGCGAGTTCGAGCAGATGGGGGCGTGGCCCTGCACCATCGACCACGACCAGCGCTACGAGCTGGCCACCGAGTGGCTGCACGCGGTCAAGCGGCTCTGGGCCGAGCCTGCGGTCACCCAGCACGGCCGCTATTTCACCCTCGATGACTGCCAGTCCGAGCCCAAGCCGGTGCAGCGGCCGCGCCCGTTCCTGGTCGCCGCCGGGATGTCGGAGCGCGGCATGCGCTTCACCGTCGAGGAGGCCGACGCGATCTTCATCGGCGGCCGCGACGACGACGAGCTGCGCAGCGTCAGCCTGCGCGCCAAGCAGATGGCCCGCGCCGCCGGCCGCAGCCTGCGCACCTACGCGATGCTGATCCTGGTGATCGAGGACAGCGACGCCGAGGCCGCGGCGACGGTGGCGCGCTTCCGCGACGGCTTCGACGAGGAGGCGTTCCGCGGCATGCTGCGCTCGTACGGCATGATCGACGCCGAGATCGGCCGCGAGAACGCCTTCACCGCGCGGGCGCGCTCCGGGATCACCGCGCCGCACGCGGCGGGCAGCCCGGAGACGATCACGCGACGCATGACCGAGCTGCTGGAGGGGGCGACGCTGGACGGGATGATGCTGATCTTCCCCGACTACGATGCCGGCTTGCGCCGCTTCGGCGCCGCGATCCTGCCGGCGCTGCGGGCACGCTTCGCCGGCGCATGACCAGCCGGTGCCGGCGCATGTCGCGGACACCGCCGCGGGCAGCGTGTCGGGGTCCTCAGCCGGCGTCTCCGCGCCAGCTTCCGCCGGTATTGAAACCATCGCGCGAGATAAAAAATGCGTCGATGGCTCACAGCATAGATGGTTATAACCGGCCCTAAAAGTAAGATTTTCGCTGAATATAGATCTGTTTATCTTGCCGTTATTATATTGCTGCTCCGTGAAAAACTCATCATACAGAGGAGAGCCGCTGCGGATTTTGAGTCGGGAGGCACAACATTATGACAGTTACGGTAAGTGGTGGAGGCGGGGAGACGATCGTTCTCCCGTTCGGAAGCGCACAGAACGCGATCATCGGGAAGGCCCTGGCGGATGCGGTCTCCAGCGCCGTCAAACAGGGTTCGCTGAAGCCGGTCGACTACGTGGGTGGAGCGCTGCCGGCAGCGGCCGCCAAGGAGGAGGTCGTGATCAAGGCTTCGGGGCCGCTGATCCTGCCTGGTCAGGCCAAGGCCGTGATCGACGTGGCGACATCCTCTGTAGTCTTCGGCGGCGGTGCCGCGAACGAGACCGTGCTGTCGGGTTCCGGCAGCATGACCTTCTTTACCCAGGGAGGCTCCGGCGCGATCGTCACCGGCGACGGCAACAATCGGATCGTCCAGGTCGGCAGCGGACCGTGGGACATCAACACCGGTGCCGGCAACGATCAGATCGTCATAGGCGGCGGGAACAACACCGTCTCCGCCGGCACCGGCAGCAACACCATCCTGCTGGCGGGTGGCAGCAACGTCGTGAGCTCCACCGGCAACGACACCATCCAGGCGGTCGGCGGCAGCGACACCATCACCGGCAGCGGCAACCCGATCCAGGTGGACGGCGTGAGTGCCGATCTCACCTTCGTGGGCGGGTCCGGAGCGGCGACCGTCACCGCCGGTGCCGGAAGCGAGACGGTGTACGCCACCGCCGGAGGCTACTTCCGCGGGGGCACCGCCGGGAACAACATGATCATGGGCGGCAGCGGGCCGACGACCATCCTGGGTGGCGGCAACGGCGACAAGCTCTACGCGACCGGCAACGCCACGACGAAGATCTACGCCGCGAGCGGCAACGAGACGCTCGACGGATCGCTGGCTTCCGGCAACGACCTGCTTCAGGCCGGATCCGGCTCGGACCAGCTCGTCGGGGGGTTCGGCAACGACACGCTGGTCGGTGGCACCGGGGCATCGACGCTGCAGGGCGGCATCGGCAGCGATGTCTTCCAGTTCATCAACGGGGAAGCCTCGAAGTCGCTCGTCGTCGACTTCTCCGCACTCGACGGCGACAAGCTCAAGCTGACCGGCTTCGCGGCCAACGAGGTGCAGTACGCGATCCAGCATCAGCAGATCGGCGCGACGAGCACGATCATCACGCTCTCGGACGACACCAAGATCACGCTCGCCAACGTCACCGGCGTCGGCAAGTCCGACTTCTCCTGACCCGACCCTCACCGGCCGAGAACCAAGCAACCAGGAGGTCGTGATGGACGGGCTCACGCTTGCCGCCACCGCATGCTTCGGCCGGTCGGAGCCGGTCGAGAGCGCCACAGTCTGCGGCTGGTTCGTCTCGCCGGGAAGAGGGCTGCTGAACGCCTTCATCGACGGCGAACCCGCCGGCCTGGCCTCGGTCGTGGAAAGCGACGACGCGCTGGCTGAACTGCCGAAGTCAGCGCGGCGCTTCTCGTACTCGATCCCGGACTTCTTCCAGGACGGACGGTCGCACGTCCTGTCGATGTCGCTCGACGACAGCTCGGCCATCGAGTTCCAGACCCCGAGCGGCGTCACCCGGTCCAACCTGCGCTTCCGCTTCGAGCAGCCGGTGGCACCGCGCAGCCCGGTCGATCGACAGGCCATGCCGAGCAGCCTGACTGCGGCTGCGTCGCTGTCCGAGCTGGGCAAGTCGGACTACGCGGGCCTCGCCGATCCCTTCTCCGGCACCGCGATCACCGGCTGGGCCATCTGCAGGCGCTCCCCGGGCGAGGGCGTGCGCCTGCGCATGTTCATCGACGGCCAGATCGCCGGGGTGGCGATCTCGGATCGTCCGAGGGAGGAACTGAAGGCGCTCGGACTGGACGCGGCGTCGGGCGGCTTCGCCTTCAGCATCCCGGCGCGGTTCCTCGACGGGATCACCCACTCCGTCTCCATCCTGCACGACGACGGCAGCTCGCTTCCCTTCCGCGAGCTGGATGGGGAGACCCGGTCGAAACTGGAGTTCACGGCCGAGCCCGCCACCTCGATCGAGGGCGTCGTCGACGGCCTGCACGGCGACAGCATCAAGGGCTGGGTGGTTCGCAAGCACCACCTCACCTCGGACTACGAGGGCTACGTCCGGCTGCAGGTGTTGTGCAACGGCATCGTGCTCACCGAGATCGTCGCCGATCAGCCGCGGATGGACGTGGCGCGGGAGCATCGTTGCGATCCCTGCGTCGGCTTCGAGTTCAAGCTGCCGCCGCAATGCCGCAACGGACTCGAGTTCGGCTTCGTCTTCCGCGCGCTTCCGGAGGGTGAGGAACTCGCCGGCTGTCCGCTGCTGGTCAAGCACCGCTCGGCGGAGAACCTGGACGAGATGCGCGCGCTGGCGCAGACCGTGGGCGACCTGTGCAGCAAGACCTTCAAGCTGCAGCGTCAGGTGCTGGCGATGGTGCCGATCGCCGAGGCGACGGTGCACAACTACGACGGCTGGGCCCGGCGCTACCTGTCGCGTCTGCGCGGCCGCGTCATGGCGTCGGAGCCGCTGCCCGCGGACCCGCCGCTGGTGTCCATCGTCATGCCCACCTGCCGGACCAACCTCGCGCACCTGACGGCGGCGATCGAATCGGTGCGGCAGCAGACCTACGAAAACTGGGAGCTCATCATCGTCGACGACGCGAGCGGACAGCGCGCGCTCAGCGCCTGCCTGCGCAACTATGCCGCGATGGATCCGCGGATCACCTGCCTGTTCAGGAAGAGCAACGGCGGCATCAGTGCGGCATCGAACGCGGCGCTGCGCCGCGCTCGCGGCAGCTACGTCGTGCTGTTCGACCATGACGACCTCCTGGTCGACGTCGCGATCGAGGCGATGCTGCGCGAGGCGCTGCGCACCGGCGCCAAGATGATCTATTCCGACGAGGACAAGATCGACGATTTCGGCGTGCTCAGCGAGCCGAACCTGAAGCCGGACTGGAACTACCGGCTGCTGCTCGGCATCAACTATGTCTGCCACCTGCTGATGATCGACCGCGCGCTGCTGCGCCGGATCGGCGCGCTGCGCAGCGAGTACGACGGCGCGCAGGACCACGACCTCATCCTGCGGCTGTCGGAAGCGTGCGCGCCCGCGCAGATCGTCCATCTGCCGGAGATCCTGTACCACTGGCGCAAGAGCGCCGCCTCGACGGCGAGCTCGGCCGAGGCCAAGCCGTACGCGATCAAGGCGGGCGCCCGCGCCGTCGCCGACCACCTGGCGCGCCGCGGCTTCAAGGACGGGCGCGTCTCGCCGATCGGGCGCAGCACGAGCTACAGCATCGCCTGGGGCTTCGGCGCGCAGCCCAGCGTCACGATCCTCATCCCGTTCAAGGACCAGATCACCACCACCCGGCGCTGCCTGGATGCCCTGCTCGCCAACACCGACTGGGCCGACTGGTGCGTCGTGCTGATCGATAACGGCTCGGTGACACCGGAGGCCGAGCTGTTCTGCCGCGAGGTCGAACGCATCCCGCACGTCGTGGTGCACGCCGTGAACGAGCCGTTCAACTACTCGCGGCTCAACAACGGCGTCGCGCGTGCCTATCCCGCCGACTACTACGTGTTCCTCAACAACGACGTCTTCCTCTCGCAGCCGGACTGGCTGCGCATCATGATCGACGAGGCGCTGGCCGATCCGAAGGTCGCCATCGTCGGCGCGAAGCTGCTCTATCCCAACGCGACGGTGCAGCATGCCGGCGTCATCCTGGGCGTGGGCGGCGTCGCCGACCACGTGTTCCGCGGCATACCCGGCGATCATCCGGGCTACCTGTCCCGCGCCCGCACGGCGCAGCAATATTCCGCGGTGACCGCCGCCTGCATGCTGTGCCGCGCCGATGCGTTCATGGACGTGGGCGGCTTCGACGAGCGGGAGCTCATCGTCGCCTTCAACGACGTCGACCTGTGCCTGAAGGTCGGGGCGCAGGGCTGGCGCGTGGTCTGGACGCCGGACGTCGTCGCCGAGCACCACGAGTCGCTCAGTCGCGGCGACGACATCTCGGGGGAGAAGGCGCAACGCTTCTTCTACGAGAACCACGTCATGCTCGAACGCTGGCACGGGATCCTCGCGGCGGACCCATTCTACAATCCGCATTTCTCCCGCGATCGCGGGATCTTCTCCGACCTGCGCTGAGCCGCGGTCAACCACGAACACGCGGAGGCGGAAGCGGATGGCCCAGGTCGCCTGCTTGGTGATGCTGAAGAACGAGCGTGCCGTGGCACCCTGCTTCATCGGCTATCACGCCGCCCTGTTCGGCGCGGAGAACGTCTACGTGTTCGACAACGGCAGCACGGATCCCGACCTGCTCTCGTTGCTCGATCGCTTCGAGGCGCAGGGCGGCCATGTCGAGCGCCGTTTCGCCGGCACCGAGGACTTCCACCGCAAGGGCACCCTGCTCGGCGATCTGATCAAGCGTCTCGAGCAGGAGGCGCGCTACGACTTCTTCATCCCGCTCGACTGCGACGAGCTGGTGGTGCTGCGCGCCGGCGACGGCTACACCGCCGACCCGGCGACCATCCACGCCTACCTGGACGGTCTCCGCGACGAGCGCCGCATCCTGCATGTGACCCTCAACCTGTCGAACCTGCTCGGCGAGCCCGACCGGTTCCGCGCGGCGGAATACTCGAAGACGATCTATCCCCGCGGCGTCTTCCACCACATGGATCACGGCTACCACACCGGCGTGGCAGTCGGCGGCGACTCGCCCTATCGCAGCTGCGACCTCGTCTACGCGCACTTCCACTACCGGCCCTATGACGAGGTCGTCGCGTTCGCCAAGCAGAAGCTGCGGGTGGAGCTGTCCGACGACGAGATCGAGGATCACGCGCGGCTGAGGCAGTTCCGCGGCCTCGGCTGGCACATGGTGCACTACATCGTGGATGGGCCGGAGGCCTATTACGGCCAGTTCCGCGGGGTGCCCGACCCCGTGCACTTTCCTTCGCTGCGACGTCGCCTCTCGGCGCTCGGGCTCACTCCGCCCTTCGACGGCTTCGAGCTTCCGCCGCGCGCGGCACCACCCGTCGCGCCGCTGCCGACCGTGCTGATCGTCGACGAGGCGACCACGGCGCGCGTGCGCGGCTGGTCGCTGAACCCGGAGGCGCCGGACGAACCCGTGTTCCTGCGCTTCATCATCGACGGGATGGCGGTATGGGAGGGAGTGTGCCAGCGATCCCGTCCCGATGTCTTGGCCGGCGGACATCCCACCGATCGCGTCGGCTTCGACTTCCCGGTGCCGCAGGCGGCTCTCCGCCATCGCCCGCACCGCCTGACCGTCGAGCAGCGCTCGGGAGAAGCGATGCAGATCGCGATCGACGGCGCATCGCGCCCGGCGGTCGAGCTCGCCCCCGCGCCGCGGGCAGCGACCGGGGGCGCGGCCGAGGCCGATACGATCATCTACAGCCACATCGACAGTTTCCGCAGGGGATGGGTGCAGGGGTGGGTCTTGCGGCGC
>CAXTOC010000080.1:0-10146 GCA_964245725.1 uncultured Acetobacteraceae bacterium
CGCTGCAGGCGCTCTATGCCGGTCGCGGCGTGCGGCCGGTGGAGGTGGCCGGCGGCTGGCAGTTCCGCACCGCGCCGGACCTGGCGCCGCACCTGACACGGGTGCTGCGCCGGCCGCGCCGGCTGGCTCGCGCGGCGATGGAGACGCTGTCGGTGATCGCCTACCACCAGCCCTGCACCCGCACCGAGATCGAGCAGATACGCGGCGTCTCGCTCGGTCAGTCGATCCTGGACGCGCTGCTGGAGGCGGCGCTGATCGTGCCGCGCGGCCGCAAGCAGGTTCCCGGACGGCCGGTGCTGTGGGGCACCTCGCCGAGCTTCCTCAGCCATTTCGGCCTGCGCGACCTGGGCGAGCTGCCGCGACGCGACGAGCTTCTGCTCGATCCGCCGGGCCCGGGTGCGCCGGAGGAGGTCGCACCGGAGGCCGCAGTTTCGGCTTCCCCGGAGCCGTGCTAGTCAGCCGCATCGAAGCATCATTCTGCAGGGCGGTCACGCGTGCCGCCGGAGATCCCAGGTCCGCATGTTCGACTTCGCCTGGTCCGAGATCATGCTGATCGGCATCGTCGGACTGATCTTCATCGGGCCCAAGGACATGCCGACGGCGGTCCGCGCGATCACCGACCTGCTGAAGAAGGGCCGCAAGCTCGCCGGCGAGTTCCAGACCCACGTCGACGAGATGGTGCGCGACGCCGACCTGGGCGAGGCGCGCGACTCGATCCGCCAGCTGCGCAGCATGAACCTGCGCGGGCAGGTGATGAAGGCGCTCGACGGCGACGGGTCGATCCGGCGCACCCTGGTCGAGAACCCGCTGAGCCCGATCCCCGCCGCCGCGTCGACGGCGATCCCCGGCATCCAGCCGGCGACGCCCAGCATCGCCGGCGGCGACCCCAGGGTCTCGGGGCGAGAGCTGCTGCGTGGCGGTCATGCCGGCTACGCGCTGCCGCAGGATCCTGGGGCGCGTGCGGAGGCCGAAGACGCGCTGGCCGAGATCGACGATCCGGCGCCGGAGCTGATCCCGCCGGAGGCGGCGCGGCGTCTGCGCCGTCTGCGCGCCGCGGAACCGGCGCCCGCCTTCCTGCCGCCCGGGGCGATACGTCCTGCGCCGCACCTCTACTGAGCCACGGCCGATGCCGGCGGAGAAGGTCCTGGACGACGACCCGATCAACGACCAGCCGATGCCGCTGCTCGCCCACCTGGTCGAGCTGCGACGCCGGCTGCTCTGGTCCTCGGTGTCGTTCGGCCTGTGCTTCCTGCTCTGCTACCATTTCTCGGCACGCATCTACCTGTTCCTGGCGCATCCTCTGGCTGAGATCATGCGCCAGAAGGGCGAGCAGCCGCATCTCATCTACACAGCGCTCTACGAGGCGTTCTTCACCTATCTGAAGGTGGCGATGTTCGGCGCCGGTTTCCTTTCCTTTCCTGTGGTTGCGAGCCAGATCTGGATCTTCGTCGCACCTGGCCTGTACCGCAGCGAGAAGCGTGCCTTCGCGCCGTTCCTGATCGCCACCCCGGTGCTGTTCCTGGCCGGAGCCTCGCTCGCCTATTATTTCGTATTCCCATTTGCCTGGAAGTTCTTCCTCAGCTTCCAGACGAGCAATGGCGCGGACGGTCTGCAGATCCAGCTGCAGGCCAAGGTCAGCGAGTATCTCAGCCTGGTGATGAAGCTGATCATGGGCTTCGGCATCGCCTTCGAGCTTCCCGTCGTGCTCACCCTCTGTGCCAAGGTCGGCATCGTCAGCTCGAAGGGGCTGAAGAAGATGCGCCGCTACGCCTATGTCGGCGCCTTCGTCGTCGCGGCCCTGCTGACCCCGCCGGACGTGATCACCCAGACCGGCCTCGCGGTGCCGCTGATCCTGCTCTACGAGGTGTCGATCTTCACCGCGCGGCTGGTCGAACCGAAGGCCGTGGACGAGGCCGCCTGATGCACGACATGGCCGCGCTGCGTGCTGATCCGGCCGCGTTCGACGCCGACTTGGCGCGGCGCGGCCTGCCGCCGGTAGCGGATGAACTGCGCGCGCTCGATGGCGCGAGGCGCGCGGCGCTGACTGCACTTCAGGAGAAGCAATCGCTGCGCAAGACCTACGCCACGCAAATTGGCTTCATGAAGCGCAGCCACGCCGACAGCAGCGTGATGGAGGCGCAGGCAGTAGCCTTACGTGCCGAGATCGAAGATCTTGAGCGAGATGTCGCCGGGTTGGACGCGCTGATCCGCGCCAGGCTCGCCGAACTCCCCAATCGGCTTGATGCCACGGTGCCCGAGGGCCCCGACGAGCACGCCAACGTCGTGGTGCATCAGCGCGGAACGCTGCGTAACTTCGACTTCGCCCCGAAGCAGCATTTCGAGCTCGGCGAGGCGCTCGGCATGATGGACTTCGAGGCGGCCGGCAAGCTCGCCGGCAGCCGCTTCGTCGTGCTGCGCGGGGCGCTGGCGCGGCTGGAGCGGGCACTCGGCCAGTTCATGCTCGACCTGCACACCAGCGCGCACGGCTACGTCGAGCATTCGGTGCCGTTGCTGGTCCATGAGGCGGCGATGTACGGCACCGACAAGCTGCCCAAGTTCGCCGACCAGTCTTTCGCCACCACCGACGGGCGCTGGCTGATCCCGACCGCGGAGGTGCCGCTGACCAGCTTGGTGGCGGGCGAGATCGTGGCTGCCGAGCGCCTGCCGATCCGCCTCACGGCGCTGTCGGCGTGCTTTCGCAGCGAGGCCGGGGCGGCCGGGCGCGACACCCGCGGCATGCTGCGCCAGCACCAGTTCTACAAGGTCGAGCTGGTTTCCGTCACCGCGCCGGCAGAGAGTGCGGCCGAGCACGAGCGCATGACCGGCTGCGCCGAGCGCGTGCTGGAGATGCTGGAGATCCCGTATCGCCGGATGCTGCTCTGCGCCGGCGACACCGGCTTCGGCGCCGCGCGCACCTACGATCTGGAGGCGTGGCTGCCGGGCCAGCGGGCCTGGCGCGAGATCTCGTCCTGCTCCAACACCCGCGACTTCCAGGCCAGGCGCATGAACGCGCGGTTCCGCGCCGAGGGCGGTCCTGCCTACCTGCACACCCTGAACGGCTCGGCGCTGGCGGTCGGCCGCACCCTGATCGCGCTGATGGAGAATTTCCAGCAGGCGGACGGCTCGATCCTGATGCCGCGATGCCTGCGCTCCTACCTCGGCGGCCTGGAGACGATCCGCAGCTGACCGGTTGGCGCTTGACACCGCCGGGCAACGGCAGAGCATCGGCGCCATGCCACAGGTCGATCTCTCGTTCGGGCGTGGGCATCTGCGGGTCGCCGCACCCGCCCACGCCACCGTGATACGCAAGCGCCGGCTGGAGAAGCTTGCCGATCCCGCCGCCGCCATCGGCACGGCGTTCGAGCGCCCGCTCGGCAGCGCGCCGCTGCGCGAGCTGGTGCGCGGACGCGGCAGCGCCTGCATCCTGGTCTGCGACATCACCCGCCCGGTGCCGAACCGCCTGTTCCTGCGACCGATGATCGAGACGATGATCGCGGGCGGCATCCCGCGCGAGGCGATCACCGTGCTCGTCGCGACCGGCCTGCACCGCCCCAACGAGGGTGCGGAGCTCGCCGAGCTGATCGGCGACGACTGGGTGCTCGCCCATGTCCGCGTCGAGAACCACTTCGCCCGCGACGACGCGGCGCACGCGGATCTCGGCGTGACCGAGGCGCGCGGCACGCCGATCCGCATCGACCGCCGCTTCGTGGACGCCGAGCTGCGCGTCGCGACCGGGCTGGTCGAGCCGCATTTCATGGCCGGCTGGTCCGGCGGACGCAAGGTGGTCGCACCCGGGGTCGCGCACCATACGACGATACGCACCTTCCACTCGGCGCGCTTCATGGAGGACCCGCTCGCGGTGCAGTGCAATCTGATCGGCAATCCGCTGCACGACGAGCAGCTGGAGATCGTGCGGCGCATCGGCGAGATCTACGCGCTGAACACGGTGCTGGACGAGGATCGCGACCTCGCCCGCGTCACCTTCGGCGAGATCGTCGCGAGCCACCTGGCGGCGGTGGAGTTCGTGGCCGCCGCGACGCAGGTGCCGGTGCCGCGGCGCTACCACACCGTGGTCACCTCCTCGGCCGGCTACCCGCTCGACAAGACGTACTACCAGACGGTGAAGGGCATGGTGACGCCGCTCGACATCCTCATGCCGGGGGGCACGCTGATCATGCTGTCGGAGTGCTCGGAGGGCTTCGGCAGCGCCGAGTTCCGCCGCTCGCAGGCGCGCCTGGTCGAGATCGGCCACGAGCGCTTCCTGGCGACGCTGGCCGCCAAGTCGCTGGCCGACATCGACGAGTGGCAGACCGAGATGCAGCTCAAGCCGATGCGCCTCGGCCGGGTCGAGCTCTACGCCACCGGGCTCGACGACGAGGAACGCCGCCTCACCGGCGTCACGGTGATCGACGACGTCGCGGCCGCGATCGAGGACAGCGTCCGACGCAGCGGCGACCCGCACGTGGCCTTCATCCCGGAGGGTCCCTACGTCGTGCCGGTCTGCCGTCGCGTGCCGGAGGTGCCGCCGCCGGCCTGAAGCGGCTTCTGCCCGAGGTGGGCGAGAGGAGGGGGTGATGAAGGCGCTCTATCTGCCGGCGGTGCTTCGCCTGGGCGGCGGCGCGCTCACCGATCTCGCGGGCGCGTTGCGCCAGCTCGGCCTCGCGGTGCCCCTGATCGTCACCGACCGGTTCATGGCCACAGGCGGCGTGCTTGACCGGGTGCGCGAGACCCTGGATGCGGACGGGATCACGGCGCGCGTGTTCGCGGACGCGGTGCCGGACCCGACGGTCGCGTCCGTGGCGGCGGCGCTCGAAGTGCTGCGCGGCGGCGACCACGACTGCGTCATCGGGCTGGGCGGCGGCAGTCCGATCGACACCGCGAAGATGGTCGCCGTGCTGGCGCGTCACGACGCCACGCCGCAGGCGCTGAAGTTCCCGCACCTCCAGGACGAGGCGGGCCTGCCGATCATCGCCATCCCAACCACGGCCGGCACCGGTTCGGAGGCGACGCGGGTGACGGTGATCACCGACGAGGCGACGCGGGAGAAGATGCTGTGCGTGGGGCTGGCCTACCTGCCGCGCATCGCCATCGTCGATTTCGAGCTGACCCTTTCCATGCCCTGGCGGCTGACCGCCGACACCGGGCTCGACGCGCTGACGCACGCGATCGAGGCCTACGTCTCCAGGCAGGCGAGCCCGTTCACCGACGCCTTGGCGCTCGCCGCGATGCGCGCGCTGTGGCCCAACGTGGCGCTGGCCTGCACCGAGCCGTCCAACCGCGCCGCGCGAGAGGCGATGATGCTCGGCGCGCTGCAGGCCGGGATGGCGTTCTCCAACGCCTCGGTTGCGCTGGTGCACGGCATGAGCCGGCCGATCGGCGCCCACTTCCACGTCGCGCACGGACTTTCGAACGCGATGCTGCTGCCTGCCGTCACAGCCTGGTCGGTGCCGGGCGCGGAACCGCGATACGCGGCCTGCGCCCGGGCGATGGGGATCGCGTCGGCCGAGGATGCGGATCCCGACGCCGCCCGCGCCCTGGTGGCGGCGCTGGCGGCCAAGAACCTCGAGCTCGAGGTGCCGTCGCCGCGGCGCTACGGCATCGATCCGGAGCGCTGGACGGCGCTGCTGCCGCTGATGGCGGAGCAGGCGATCGCGTCCGGCTCGCCTGCCAACAACCCGCGGGTGCCGGATGCGGGCGCGATCACCGAGCTCTACCGGCAGGTGTGGCAGGCATAGGCCGGAGCGAGGCGGCAATCAGCGCGCGATCATCCACGGGAACAGGTACTGCTGGCAGACCGTGATCAGGGCCACCACCAGCGTCAAGGCGACGCTGTGCTTGAAGGTGCGCGAGAACACGAGGCCCTCCTGGCCCTTCAGCGACGTCACCGAGACGCCGGTGGAGATGTTCTGCGGCGAGATCATCTTGCCCATGACCCCGCCCGACGAGTTGGTGGCGGCGAACAGGATCGGGTTCAGGCCGAGCTGGTGGGCGGCGACCACCTGGAGGTTGCCGAACAGCGCGTTGCCGGAGGTGTCGCTGCCGGAGAGTGCGACGGCGATCCAGCCGAGGAACGCCGAGGCGATGGTGAACAGGACGCCGAGATGGGCTGCCGCGTCGCCAAGCGTGTAGGTCATGCCGGCGTAGTTCATCAGGTAGGCCAGCCCCATGATCAGCGAGACCGTCATCACCGCGAGCCGGACCTGCCGCCAGGTCAGCAGGACGCAGGCGAGGAAGGTGCGCGGGCTCAGGCCGAACAGGGCCGCGGTGAGCGCTGCCGCGAGCAGGATCGCGGTGCCGGTGGCGAGCGGCTGGAACGCCCAGACCGCCGCGTAGGGCTTGTGGTAGAGCGTGACGAACACCGCGTTGTTCAGGCCCGGCCAGGGGATCTGGATCGCGCCGATCGAGGCCACCTTGAGCTGCGTCCAGACGATGACGACGAGGCTGACGACGACCCATGGCACCCAGCCCTGCCAGGACGGGATGGGCCGCGAGGCGTCACGTCCCGGCGTCGCGGCGTCGGGCACCGCCGCAACCTGCAGCGTGGTGGCGAAGCGCGTGTCCGGCGCGGGGCGCCAGAGCTGCAGGAAGCCGATCGTGATCAGCAGCGAGCCGAGCGAGGCGAACACGTCGGTGAGCCGGTATTCGGCGAAGTTGGACACGCCGAACTGGATCGCGGCGAAGCTGCCGCCGGCGACCAGCAGCAGCGGCCACAGTGCCGCGAGCGACCGCCGTCCGCCGAACACCGCCATCACGTAGAACGGCAGCAGCAGGGCCAGGAACGGCAGCTGGCGGCCGATCATCGCACCGAGCACGGTGTCGGACTGGTGCGTCACCACGCCGAGCACCGTGACCGGGATGCCGAGCGCGCCGTAGGCGACGGGTGCCGTGTCGAAGATCAGCGTGTAGGTCAGCGCCTCCAGCGGGCTCCAGCCGATCATGATCAGCAGCGAGCTGGTGATCGCGATGGTCGAGCCGAAACCCGCGATGCCCTCGAGCAGGGCGCCGAAGCAGAAGCCGATGACGATCAGCACGACGCGTCGGTCGGCCGGGAGGTTCTCGAGCACCCAGGTGCGGAACGCATCGAACCGGCCGGAGACGACCGCCACGTTGTAGAGGATGAGCGCGTTGAAGGCGATCCACATCACCGGCCAGAGCGCGAACACGATGCCGGCGGCGACGCTGTCGAGTGCCAGGCCGACGGGCATGCGCCAGGGCAGCACCGCCATGAGGAGCCCGACCAGGAGGCCGCCGAGCGAGGCCTGCCAGGCGGGGCGACGCAGGATGCCGAGCATGACCAGCACGGTCACGATCGGCAGGCTCGCGACCAGGAACGACAGCAGCAGGCTGCCACCGATCGGCGTCAGTGATTGATGGAACACGGTTTCTCCCCGGGGCTTTGGTTCTTGTCCGGCATCCCTCGAACGACGCCGCCTCCGCTGCGCCGGCTGGTCGAGGGATCCGGAGGTTGCACAGCATGCCAGACCGCGCCGCGCCGCAAGGGGGTCTAGAGCATCATCCGTGAGCCTGTGCGATCGGATCATGCTCTAGCCGATGTCGGTCAGCCTCGCGGTCAGGTCCTCGATGAACTGCCAGGCGACGCGACCGGACCGGCTGCCGCGCGCGATCGACCACTGGCTGGCGGCGGCGTGCAGCGCCTCGCGGTCGATCGGCAGCGCCCGATCCGCGGCGTAGCCGTCCACCATCGACAGGTATGACGGCTGGTCGCAGTTGTGGAACCCGATCCACAGCCCGAACCGGTCCGACAGCGAGACCTTCTCCTCGGTAGCCTCGTTCGGGTTGATCGCCGTCGCCCGCTCGTTCTCGATCATCTGGCGCGGCATCAGGTGGCGGCGGTTGCTGGTCGCGTAGAACAGCACGTTCGCCGGGCGCCCCTCGATGCCGCCGTCGAGCACCGACTTCAGCGCCTTGTAGTCCGCATCCTCATGCTCGAACGACAGGTCGTCGCAGAACAGCAGGAAACGCCGGCTCGACGGGCGCAGCAGGCCGAGCAGGACCGGCAGGCTCGCGAGGTCGTCGCGCTGGATCTCGACCAGCAGCAGCGGCGGCTGGCCTCCGTCACCCGCCTCGAGGATGGCGTGATGCACCGCCTTGACCAGCGACGACTTGCCCATGCCCCTGGCACCCCAGAGCATGACGTTGTTGGCGGGGAGGCCGCGGGCGAAGCGCGCGGTGTTCTCCAGCACCAGCCCGCGCTGCCGCTCGATGCCCTGCAGCAGCGGCAGCCTGACGTGGCTGACCTGCGCCACCGGAACCAGCCCGGCGCCGTCCGGGTGCCACAGATAGGCGGTCGCGGCATCCAGCGCCGGTAGCGCCGCCGGCGGCGGCGACATCCGCTCCAGGGCGACGGCGATGCGCTGCAGCAGACGGTCGGTCGCATCGCTCATCGGCAGCATCCCCAAAGCCGGCGTCACTCTGGCCCCCGTACGGCACCCGGCTTGACGGGCGGAGTGCGAAAACTATGGTCCCCCACCATACCCGGCAAGGCGCCGCCTCGCCCGCGGTCTCCCCGAGCCTGGAAGCAGCACGATGAACCTGTTCTCGACCCCAGCCTATGCCCAGGACGCGTCAGGAGGCGTGCTCGGCAGCCTGGCCGGGTTCACCCAGTTCCTGCCGATCCTGCTGATCTTCGTGGTGTTCTATTTCCTGCTGATCCGGCCGCAGCAGCAGCGTCAGAAGGCGCTCAAGGCGATGGTGACGGCGCTCAAGCGCGGCGATCGGATCGTGACCGCCGGCGGCATCGTCGGCGTGGTGCAGCGGGTGCGCGACGGCAGCGACGAGGTGGAGGTCGAGATCGCGCCGAGCGTGCGCGTGCAGGTGGTGCGAGACACCATCTCCACCGTGCTCAAGCCGCCGAGTGCCGCCAACGACACCGGGCCGGTGGCGGCGAAGAAGGATTGAGGCAGCGTCGCGGCCCGAGCCGAGATCCGGGCCGCTCGCCGGGTCAGGCCGCCTTGAGTCGGGCCTCGGCGAACTCGTAGTTGGCGATCTTGTCCAGCCAGTTGGTCACGTAGTCCGGACGCCGGTTGCGGAAATCGACGTAGTAGCTGTGCTCCCAGACGTCGATCCCGAGCAGCACGCGGCCCTCGCCGGTGGCGATCGGGTTGGAGCCGTTGGCGGTCTTGGTCACCTTCAGCTTGCCGTCGGGGGCGGCGACCAGCCAGGCCCAGCCGGAGCCGAACTGGGTGGTGGCGGCCGTCTTGAAGGCCTCCTTGAACTTGTCGACGCCGCCGAAATCCTCGGTCAGCTGCTTCTCCAGCGCCGGCGGGACGCTGCCGCCGCTCGGCGACATGGCCTGCCAGAACACGATGTGGTTCCAGTGCTGGCCGGCATTGTTGAACACCGGCGCCAAGTCGGCCTCGCCGTGGCTGTGGTGGATGATCTCCTCGAGCGACTTGCCGGCGAGTGCGGGGTTCTTCTCGACGAACCCGTTCAGCGCGGTGACGTAGGCCTGGTGGTGCTTGTCGTGGTGCAGCTCCAGCGTCTCCTGGCTCATGCCGCGGGTGGCCAGCGCGTTGTGCTGATAGGGAAGTGCAGGAAGTTCGAAGGCCATGTCGGATTCTCCGGGTTCTCATTATTGAGCTATGGTCGCAGCGGTGCTCCGTCAAGCGAGCCACCTCGCCGTCACGGGAGGACCATCTGACGGCATGACGTCGACGAACCCGCTCTCGTCCGCCGGCCGCACCGCCAGGGCGCACGATCCGGACCGCTTCCTCGCCAGCCTTTTCGCACCGCCCGCGATCCGCGAGACGCTATTCCTGCTGATCGCCTTCAACCACGAGCTGGTTCGCGCCCTGGAGACGGGATCGGCGCATCGCGGCACCGGCCCGATCGGCGCCCTGATCCGCCTGCAATGGTGGCGCGAGGTGGTGCAGGGCGAGCCGCGCCGCCATGAGCTCGCCGAGCCGCTGGCCGCGGCACTGGCCGCAGGCAGGCTGCAGCCCGCGAGCCTGCTGTCGATCATCGAGGCGCGCGAGGCGGAGGCGGAGGGCATCGAGACGATGCAGCAGTGGGAGACGATCCAGCTCGACGGCGCGGGCGGGATGCAGGTGGCGTGCGCCGAGGCGCTCGGCGAGCGCGACCCGGCGCGCACGACCGAGCCCATCCCGCCGTCCCCGCCCGACCACG
>CAXTOC010000081.1:0-5435 GCA_964245725.1 uncultured Acetobacteraceae bacterium
AGCACGCGCGCTCGCGCGCCTACCGCTGGGGCGAAGATGCGCTCGCCGGCTTCGGCGAGGAGAAGCTGCGCTGGTGCCTGGGGCTGGCGCTGTGGAACCGGCGCGATCCGATCCTCAAGGAGCGCCTGTTCGGCCTGGACAACGGCGAGGGCAACCACGGCGAGGACGTCAAGGAGCTCTACTACCATCTCGATGCCACGCCCACGCACTCCTACATGCGTATGCTCTACAAGTACCCGCAAGCCGCCTATCCTTACGAGCGGCTGCTCGAGGAAAACCGCGCCCGCGGCCAGGACCGGCCCGAATTCGAGCTGATCGATACCGGGCTGTTCGATGACGACCGCTACTTCGACGTGTTCGTGGAGTACGCGAAGGGGGCCCCCGACGACATCCTGATGCGCATCCGGCTCGTCAACCGCGGACCCGATCAGGCCGAGCTGTGCGTGCTGCCGCAGCTCTGGGCCCGCAACGACTGGTCCTGGGACGACGGCGTGGCCCGGCCCTCGCTGCAGGCGGTGTCGGAGCGTGAGCTGCGCGCGGAGCATCCGGGCCTCGGCGCGATGCGCTGCGTCGCCGAGAGCGCCGACCGGCTGCTGTTCTGCGACAACGATACCAACGTGGGCAGGCTCTACGGCCAGCCCGTGCCCGGCTACTTCAAGGACGGGATCAACGACTTCGTCGTGGCCGGCCAAGCCGGAGCGATCAACCCGGAGCGCCGCGGCACCAAGTGCGCGGCGCTGCCCGAGATCAGCGTCGCCGCCGGTGCGGAGCGCGTGCTTCGCCTGCGGCTGCGTCCCGAGACCGACGCGAGCGCGCCGTTCGATGGTTTCGACGACGTGTTCAAGGCGCGGATCGAAGAGGCCGACGAGTTCTACGGCGCGCTGCAGGCGCGCGATCCGGACCCGGACCGCCGCTCGGTGCAGCGGCAGGCGCTGGCGGGCATGATCTGGTCCAAGCAGTTCTATCACTACGACGTGCATCTCTGGCTCGTGGGCGACGCGAGGCCGCCGAAGCCGCCGCCCGGCCGCGGCGCGGTGCGCAACGGCGACTGGAGCCACCTGCGCGCGTCCGACATCATGTCGATGCCGGACAAGTGGGAGTACCCCTGGTTCGCGTCGTGGAACCTGGCGCTGCAGTGCCCGGTGCTGGCGCTGGTCGACCCGGACTTCGCCAAGCAGCAGATCCTGCTGCTGACGCGGGAGTGGTTCATCCATCCCAACGCCGCCCTGCCGGCCTACGAGTGGTCGTTCGGCGACGCCAACCCGCCGGTGCACGCCTGGTCGGCCTGGCGGGTGTTCGAGATGGACCGGGAGTGCAACGGCGTCGCCGACCACCTGTTCCTCAGGCGGGTGTTCAACAAGCTGCTGATGAACTTCACCTGGTGGGTGAACCGCAAGGACGCGTCGGGGCGCAACGTGTTCCAGGGCGGCTTCCTCGGGCTGGACAACATCGCCATCTTCGACCGCTCGGCACCGCTGCCGACCGGCGGCGAGCTGTCGCAGTCGGACGGCACCGCCTGGATGGCGGTGTACGCGCTGGCGATGTTCCATATCGCGGTCGAGCTGGCGCTGCAGGACAGCGCCTACGAGGACGTGGCGGCGAAGTTCTTCGAGCATTTCCTGCTGATCGCCGCGGCCGAGGGCATCAGCCTGTGGGACGAGCAGGACCAGTTCTTCTACGACCAGCTGGGCTTCCCCGACGGCCGGCGGATCGCGCTGCGTGCGCGCTCGATGGTCGGGCTGATCCCGCTGTTCGCGGTCACCATCCTGCGCAGCGAGCAGCTCGACCGACTGCCGCAGCTCAAGGCGCAGATGGGCTGGTTCCTCCGGCACCGGCCCGACCTCGCCGGCCTGGTCTCGCACTGGGACGTGCCGGGTGCCGGCGACACGACGCTGATCTCGCTGCTGCGCGCGCACCGCCTGACCAAGATCTTGCAGTACATGCTCGACGAGACCGAGTTCCTGTCGCCGCACGGCATACGCGCCGTCTCCAAGGTGCACGAGCGGCAGCCCTATCGGCTCGACTGCCAGGGGCAGAGCTACGAGCTCGGCTACTGGCCCGCCGAATCGCGATCGCGGCTGTTCGGCGGCAACTCCAACTGGCGCGGTCCGGTGTGGATGCCGGTCAACTACCTGCTGATCGAGTCGCTGCATCGCCTGCACCGCTATTACGGAGACGGGCTGAAGGTGGAGTGCCCCACCGGCTCGGGCAGCATGGCGAGCCTGCACGACGTCGCCTGCGAGCTGTCGCGGCGCCTGGTCGGCCTGTTCACGCGCGGCACCGACGGACGTCGCGCGGTGCACGGCACGACGCGGCTGCTGCAGGACGACCCGCACTTCCGCGAGCTGTCGCTGTTCTACGAGTATTTCGACGGCGACACGGGCCGCGGCGTCGGCGCCTCGCACCAGACCGGCTGGTCCGGCCTGGTCGCCCTGCTGATCCAGCAGCTGAGCCAGGCTGCCGCGACGCGGTGACGAGCTGCCGCTAGCCGCCGGGCACCGCCGGCTCACGAGCCTCGGCCGGCCGTGGCCGCACGCCCAGGATGTGCCCGATCGCGTAGGTCAGGTCGGGCCGGTTGAGGGTGTAGAAATGGAACTCGTCGACGCCGTTGGCCTGCAGCAGCCGCACCTGCTCGGCGGCGATCACGGCGCCGACCATGCGACGGGTCTCGGGATCCTCCTCGGTGCCGGCGAACATCGGCTCCAGCCAGGACGGGATTGAGGTGCCGCAGCTCTGCGCGAAGCGCCTGGCGGAGGCGAAGTTGGAGACCGGCATGATGCCCGGCACCACCGGCGCGGTGATCCCGGCGGCGAGGCAGCGATCGATGAAGCGCAGGTACGTCTCGGCCTCGAAGAACACCTGGGTGATGGCGCGGGTGGCGCCGGCATCGAGCTTGCGCTTGAGGTTGTCGAGGTCCGCCTGCGGGCTGTGCGCGTCGGGGTGCACTTCCGGGTAGGCCGCCACCGAGAGCTCGAAATCCGCCACCCGCCGCAGCCCGGCGACCAGCTCGGCGGCGTTGCCGTAGCCGTCGGCGCCGGCCTCGTAGCGGCCGCCTCCCGGCGGATCGCCGCGCAACGCCACGATGTGGCGGACGCCTTCGGCCCAGTAGCGGCGCGCCACGTCGTCGACCGCGCCGCGCGACGCGCCGACGCAGGTCAGGTGTGCGGCCGGCGTCAGCGTGGTCTCGCGCACCAGCCGGGTCACGGTGTCGTGGGTGCGCGCCTGGGTCGAGCCGGCAGCGCCGTAGGTGACCGAGACGAAGCTGGGGCAGAGCGGCTCCAGCCGGCGGATGCACGACCAGAGCTGCGCCTCCAGTGCCTCGGTGCGCGGCGGGAAGAACTCGAACGACAGCACCGGCGGCCGGCTGCCGAGCAGGGCCGGCAGGCCCTGGATGCGCGGCCCGGTGAGCCAGCGCTCGAGCGGCGCCAGGTCGGAGCGGTCATGGTCGGGCATGCGCGGGCGTCCGGTTGCGGTTGGGTCCGATACGGCACGCGGCCGGAAGACCGCGCAGGGCCGCAACAATCTAGCCGGGTCGGGGCGTCGGCACAAATCTCTTGCGGGGTCATGGCGGCCTGGCCGATTGCGCGCCGCGGGACGCATGATAGACAGGCGTATGCGTGACAGCCCCGTCATGCGCAGCTGAGCGAGGCCAGCCGGAATGACGATGCATGCCGATCACGAGGATCGTGCCGCGGTGGCGGCAGGGCGGCATGCGGCGGGACAGAATACGACAAGCTGGCGCCGCTCGCTCGCCGTCGCGGCCGCAGCGTCCCTGCTGGCGCTCGGCGGCTGCGCCACGCGTCCGACCGACCCGCAGGAGCTCGCCGACTACCAGAGCAACAACGATCCGCTGGAGCCGACCAACCGCTTCTTCTACCGGGTCAACAACACGGTCGACCACTACACGCTGCGGCCGGTGGCCCAGGCCTACGTCCACGTCGTGCCGCAGCCGGTGCGCACCGGGGTGCACAACACGCTGGCCAACATCAGCAGCCCCGCGCTGTTCGGCGACGACATCCTGGAGGGCAAGCCGCGACGCGCCGGAGACACCTTCGTGCGCTTCCTGATCAACTCGACCGTGGGCGTCGTCGGCATCTTCGACGTGGCCAAGGATCTGGGCTATCCGGCGCACGAGGCGGATGGCGGCATCACGCTCGCACTCTGGGGCGTGCCGGAGGGTCCCTACCTGTTCCTGCCGGTGCTCGGCCCCTCCTCGCCGCGCGGGGCGACCGGCTTCGGCCTGGACATCGCGCTCTCACCGCTGACCTACGTTCCGCGCGGCTACGGCTTGCTGACCCTGAACTGGGGCCTCTACGCTGTCGGCGCGGTCGATGCGCGGGCGGCGGTCCTCGACGAACTCGACCAGGTCAACCGCGATGCGCTAGATCCCTATGCCACCTTGCGCAGCCTGTATCGGCAGCATCGCGCGGCACAGATCGAGGCGGTGCGGGAGGACAGGCGCATGACGACACCGGACTGGTACACTCAATGATCGGGACCGAGACGATGCTCACTCTCATGACACGCCGCAAGCTCGCCGGCCTGCTGGCAGCCGGCGTCGCCGTGCTGGCGTCGCGCACCTCGCCCGTCCTGGCCGCGGAGTCCGCCAGCTCCGGCTTCGTGCGACAGCTCAGCGAGAAGCTGATCGCGATCATCAACAGTCCCAGCCCGCTCGCCGAGAAGCGCCAGCAGATCCTGCCGCTGATCGACGAGAACGTCGACGTGAACGGCATCGGGCGGTTCTGCCTGGGACGCTACTGGCGCATGGCGACGCCGGAACAGCAGCAGAAATTCCTCCAGCTGTTCCATCGCGTGCTGCTCAACGCCATCACCGGCAAGCTCGGCGAGTATCAGGGCGTTCGCTTCGACATCGGCGCCAGCGTGCCGCGCGGGCCGGGGCAGACCATGGTCAGCACGACGATCTACCGCCCCGGGCAGCCGCAGACCAACGTGCAGTGGGTGATCGCCCAGGTCGCCGGCAACCCACGCGTGATCGACGTGATCGGCGAGGGGGTGAGCCTGAGCATCACCCAGCGCGGCGACTATTCAAGCTACCTGCAGCGCAACGGCAACAATATCGGCGTGCTGCTCAGCGCCATGCAGCGCCAGGCCGAGCACGCCTCCTGAGCCGCATCGGCGGGCCAGCGGCCAGCTCGGCTAGGGCATGATCCGATCGGACGGAGTTGTTTGGTCGGATAAGGATGCTCGTCACAACAGGCTAGAGCGTGATCCGTGAGCCCAAGCGACCGGATCATGCCCTAGCCCCGCCGGCTCTCGTAGATCAGCATCGCGGTGCCGTTGCGCTGGAAGCCGCCGCACACGCTCATGCCGATGCCGCCCAGGATGGTGCGGGAGGCGAAGTTGCTCTCCCGCGCCACCGCGACCACCCGCCTCTCGCCGTGATCGTGGGCGAAGCGCAGCGCCGCCGCCGCCGC
>CAXTOC010000081.1:5445-9832 GCA_964245725.1 uncultured Acetobacteraceae bacterium
GCGCAGGCCTAGCCCGAGCACGTCCGGGCGCTCGAGCAGCCCGGTCATGCACTGGAAGCGCTCGCCCTCCCAGATGGTGAAGATGCCCATCCGCCGGCGCGCCCAGAAGGCGATGTCGTCAGCCATCTCCTCCGTCGCCTGCGCGCGCGAGCGCACGCCGCCGAGCATCAGCCCGAACGCGCCCGCGTCGCCCTTCAGCGCCACCATGTCGTTGAGGTCGGGCCAGCCGACCGGCCGCAGCAGCAGCCGGGCGGTGCGCACCGTGCGGCCGAACGGCGGCGGCGTGCTCATCGCCGGGCCGCACGGACGGGGCGCCGGCCGTGATCCTCAGCGGGCGAGCGGACGGTACTTGATGCGGTGCGGCTCGGTGGCCAGGGCGCCGAGACGACGTCGCTTGTCCTCTTCGTAGGCCTGGAAGTTGCCCTCGAACCACTCGACGTGGCTGTCCCCCTCGAAGGCCAGGATGTGCGTCGCCAGCCGGTCGAGGAACCAGCGGTCGTGCGAGATGATCACCGCGCATCCGGCGAACTCGCCGAGCGCCTCCTCGAGTGCGCGCAGCGTGTCGACGTCGAGATCGTTGGTCGGCTCGTCGAGCAGGATGACGTTGCTCTCGCGCCTGAGCATCTTGGCCAGGTGCACCCGGTTGCGCTCGCCGCCCGAGAGGATGCCGACCTTCTTCTGCTGGTCCGAACCCTTGAAGTTGAAGGCGCCGACATAGGCGCGCGACGGCACCGCGCGCTTGCCGAGATAGATCACGTCGGTGCCCCCGGAGATCTCCTCCCAGACGTTCTTCGCTCCGTCCAGCGTGTCGCGCGACTGGTCGACATAGCCGAGCTTGACCGTCTCGCCGATCCTGAGCGATCCGCCATCCGGCTGCTCCTGGCCGAGGATCATCTTGAACAGGGTGGACTTGCCCGCGCCGTTCGGCCCGATGACGCCGACGATGCCGCCGGGGGGCAGCTTGAAGTCGAGGTCGTCGATCAGCAGCCGGTTGCCGAACGCCTTGCGCAGCTGCTCGGCCTCGATCACCGTGCCGCCGAGGCGGGGTCCAGGGGTGATGACGATGTCGGCGGTGCCACCGGCGCGGTCGGCGTTGGCGGCCAGCATCTTCTCGTAGTTGGCGATGCGTGCCTTGTTCTTGGCCTGGCGGGCGCGCGGGCTCGAGCCGATCCACTCCTGCTCGGCGGCCAGCGCGCGGCTGCGCGCACTCTCCTCCTTCTCCTCCTGCTGCAGCCGCTTGCGCTTCTGCGTCAGCCACGACGAGTAGTTGCCCTCGAACGGGTAGCCGCGGCCGCGCTCGATCTCGAGGATCCAGTTGGTGACGTTGTCGAGGAAGTAGCGGTCGTGGGTGATCACCATCACCGTGCCGGCGTAGTCGCGCAGCGTGCGCTCCAGCCAGGCGACGCTCTCGGCGTCGAGATGGTTGGTCGGCTCGTCGAGCAGCAGGATGTCGGGCTTCTCCAGCAGCAGCCGGCACAGCGCCACCCGGCGCCGCTCGCCGCCGGAGAGCTTCTCCACGTCGGCCTCCGCCGGCGGGCAGCCGAGCGCGTCGAGCGCGATCTCGATCTTGCGGTCGAGCTCCCAGCCGTCGCCGGCCTCGATCTGCTCCTGCAGGGCGGCCTGCTCGGCGAGCAGCGTGTCCATCTGCGCGTCGTCCATCGGCTCGCCGAACTGCATCGAGATGGCGTTGAAGCGCTCGACCGCCCGCATCAGCGGCCCGAACGCCAGCGCCACGTTCTCGCCGACGGTGAGGCTGGCGTCGAGCTGCGGTTCCTGCTCGAGATAGCCGATGCGCACGCCCTCGGCGGCCCAGGCCTCGCCGCCGTACTCGGTCTCGATGCCGGCCATGATCTTCAGCAGCGTCGACTTGCCGGCGCCGTTGACGCCCAGCACCCCGATCTTGACCCCGGGCAGGAAGGAGAGCGTGATGCCCTTGAACACCTCGCGTCCGCCGGGATAGGCCTTGGTCAGGTCCTTCATCACGTAGACGTACTGGTAGGCTGCCATGACTGGCTCCTGACGAAGAGGGGGCCGGATCCGGGATCCGGAAGGCGAGCATGCGCCCGGCAGGACTCGAACCCGCAACCAAGCCGTTATGAGCGGCCCGCTCTAACCATTGAGCTACGGGCGCGCAAGCCGCCCCTCAGATCGCGCATCCCCCCCTACTTGGCAAGATCCGCGCTCCGGCTGGGCGTGGACTTGGCAAGGTTTCGGGCTGCCGATAGCTTCCGGCAGCGAACCAGGAGAGCGCGCATGGACGTCTCGAAGATCAGCCCCGGCAAGGACGTGCCGTGGGATATCAACGTGGTCATCGAGATCCCGCAGGGCTCCGCGGTCAAGTACGAGGTGGACAAGGAGAGCGGCGCGGTGGTGGTCGACCGCTTCCTGTTCACGCCGATGGCCTATCCGGCGGCATACGGCTTCATCCCCGGGACGCTGGCGGACGACGGCGACCCGGCCGACGCGCTGGTGCTGGTGCCGGCCGCGGTGGTGCCGGGGGCGGTGATCCGTGCGCGCCCGATCGGCATGCTCAGGATGGAGGACGAGAGCGGGCAGGACGAGAAGATCATCTGCGTGCCGCACGACAAGATCCACCCGCTCTACACCGCGGTGCGCGGCATCGAAGACCTGCCGCCGATCGTCCGGCAGTCGATCGAGCACTTCTTCACCCGCTACAAGGACCTCGAGCCCGGCAAGTGGGTGAAGGTGACCGGCTGGGCGGGCCGGGAGGAGGCGGGCGACGTGATCCGCGCGGCGCTGGCGGCGGCGCGCAGATGAGCCGCGCGCGGCGACGACTAGAGCATCATCCGACCGGACGGAGTCGTTTAACCGGATGACGCTCGTCAAAACGACAGGCTAGAGCTTGATCCGCGAGCCCATGCGGCCGGATCATGCTCTAGCCGACCATGCGCTCGATCAGCGCCTCGTAGCGGGCCAGGTAGTCCTGCATCGCCAGGGTGCGCACCGCCTCGCGGCGCACCGCGCGGCGCAGCCTCGCCGACAAGGTTCGGTTCTCCAGCATCTCCAGCACGCTGTCGGCGAGGTGCCGCGGATCGTGGAACGGGGTCAGCAGCGCGGTCCTGCCGTCGCGCAGGAACTCCTCCACCGGCGCGGTGCGGCTGCCGACGATGGCGCAGCCGCTCGCCATCGCCTCGCGCAGCGACCAGGAGGCGACGAACGGGTAGGTCAGGTAGACGTGGGTGTCGGAGCGCTTCAGCAGCCCGGCGTAGCTGGCATAGTCGAGCTTGCCGACGAAGTGCACCCGCGACAGGTCCAGGCTCGCTCCCACCTCGCGCAGCATGTGCTCGCGCCAGGTGCCCTCGGCGAGGCGTGCGCCGTAGCTGACGCCGTCGCCGCCGACCAGGATGACGCGCGCATCGGGGCGTGCCTGCAGGATGCGCGGCAGCGCGCGCATGAAGACGTGGAAGCCCCGGTACGGCTCCAGGTCGCGCGAGACGTAGGTCACCAGCTTCTCGTCGGGTGCGACGCGCACCGCGCCGAGCAGGAACCCCTGCTCCGCCGCCTGCCGGTCGGGCGCGCAGACATCGAGGTCGACGCCCTCGGACAGCACCGAGATCTGCGCGTGCGCCCACTCCGGATAGGTCGAGCGCTGGAACAGCGTCGGGGTCTGGCCCATGCCGCCGTTGGTCAGCGCCAGCAGGTTGACCGCGTTCTTGGCGCGCACGCGCGGGAACATCGACGGGTCGTTGGGGAATTCCGGGTCGAAGCCGACGTCGAAGCTGTCGGTGTGGTAGAAGAACTCCAGGTAGCCGAGCAGCGGCGTGTCGGGGAACACGTCGCGCAGGTTGAGCAGCTCGCCCCAGCCATGGTGGCCGATGATGATGTCCGGCGTGAAGCCCAGCTGCTTGAGCGTGCGCGCCGCCTGCGCCACCAGCTCGGCGCGCAGCGTCGCGAGCTCGAACTCCTGGGCCACCTGGTAGGTCTCGGGGCAGGCGCCGCGGGTCATGCGGTAGGAGACCCGACGCACGCCGGGGATCGCGTTCTGGTTCGGCTCGCTGATGAAGACGATCTCGTGCGCGTTCTGCCGCGTCAGGTGGCGTACCAGGTGCAGGAACTGGCCCGGGAAGTTCTGGTGGACGAAGAGATAGCGCAAGGCCGGAACCCCAGGAGAGAAGCAGGCCGGGGCGCCTCAGCGTCGCGCCGGGCGCACCGGCTTGCGCGGTATCGCCGGCTTGGCCGGGCTCTTGACCGGCGGACGCGCGACGGCCTCGCGCTTGGCCGCGACCGGCCTGCTCGGTGCCGGAGGCTCGTCCTCGTCGGCGACCTCAACCTCGGCGGCGGCCGCGATGGCCGCGTCCTGCGGCAGGATCTCGACCCGGCACGCCGCCAGCGGCGCCAGCCTGTCGGCCTCCGCGGTCTCGGTGTC
>CAXTOC010000081.1:9842-10129 GCA_964245725.1 uncultured Acetobacteraceae bacterium
AAGCGTGTGGGTCGTCGCCGCACGGCCCTTCAGGCGCACGCGCAGGCCCAGGATCGGCAGCGCCATGCCGCGGCTGCCGCAGTACTGGCCGCCGTCGGACCACGGCGACAGCCATCCCTTGCCGAGTACCGCCTGATACTCGATGTCGTGCAGATCGACGAAGCGGTTCGGCGCGATCGCGAACCCCTCGATCCAGCTCTGGCTGCCGGGCTCGCCCATCCAGTCGCCGAGCTTGCCGAGCCTGTCACCCCGACGCTGCACGTGCGCCGCGACCTCCGCGGCCTCCG
>CAXTOC010000082.1:0-10103 GCA_964245725.1 uncultured Acetobacteraceae bacterium
CGATGTGGACGTCCGGCGAAGCCAGCGCCGCGACCACCGCCTCCGGGCGCTCCGGCGCCACCAGCAGGTCGCGGATCGCGCCGATCACCCGCAGCCGCCCGCCGGTGCCGCAGCACTCCTGCAGCGTGTAGAGCCCGTCCTGCGGCGCCAGCCGGTCGCGCGTAGCCGGCGAGCGCAGCGAGACCCCGACGATGCCCCAGCGCGGGTCGCCGGCCCGCAGCGCCGCGTCGAACACAGCTGCCTGATGCGCCCGGTGGAAGGCGCCGAGGCCGAGATGCACCACGCCGATGCGCACGGCATCCCGGTCGTAGCTCGGGCGCGCGACCTCGGCGGGCAGCTGGGCGAGGGTCTGGTTCGACAGCCGGATCACGGGGCTTGGGCTTCCTTCGCGAGATCGCAGGCCGGACTGTGCGCCGATGCGTGCGTCGCGTCCTCCTCCGAGCGGTGTCCGGCCGCGACGAGGCAGTCGACCTCCTGCCTTGCCGTATGGCGCATCGTCAGCCGAAGGTTCCTGGCGCGGGCCGCTCAGGGCGGCGGGGTCGATCGCGCCGTGCGGGCAGGCGGGGCCAGCGACCATGCGCAGGCCTGGATGACCGTCCCGGGTCAGCTCCCCTCGAAGCGGCTGATCCGCCCGTCGCCTGCGGGCGGGTTCGCATCGTCGACCCGAGCACCGGCGGAGCCCATCCCGGCCGGCGGATGTCCGGCGCGGGTCATTGGCCGGGCATCTATGGCCGGCCCTGGTGGACGGCCACGCTCATGCCGAACAGTCCCCGGCGACCAGTTCGCTGACGCGAAGGCTGAGGGTCCTCAGGGGAAAAGGCTTGGTCATGACGTGCATCCCAGGCTCGAGCTGCCCTTGGGTGAGCACGCCATCTTCCACGTAGCCGGTGATGAACAGGATCTTGAGGTTCGGCCTCAAGGCGCGCGCGGCCTCGGCGACTTGCAGGCCGTTCATGCCTCCGGGCAGGCCCAGATCCGTGATCAACAGGTCGACGGGGACCTTGGACCGCAGCACGCGCAAGCCGGCCGCTCCGTCAGCGACCTCGATGCCGTTATAGCCGAGTTCGCCGAGCACGTCGTTCACCAGCGTGCGCACGGTCGGCTCGTCTTCCACCAACAGCACCGTCTCACCCTGACCTGTCCGCAGGATCTCGGCTGGCTCCGAGGGTTCATCGGCCGTCTCGCGACTGCCGAGGTGTCGTGGCAGGTATAGGGAAACCGACGCGCCCTGATCAGCCTCGGATCGGATATGCGCCTGACCGCCCGATTGACGAACGAAGCCATAGATCATCGACAGGCCCAGGCCGGTGCCCTGGCCGCTCGATTTCGTCGTGTAGAATGGGTCGAAGGCTCGCCGGATGACCTCAGGCGTCATACCGGCACCGGTGTCGCTGACGCAGAGCGTGATGTATGGCCCGGCCGCCAGCTCGAGGTCCTGGGCACTGCGGGCATCAAGCCACTCATTTCGGGTTTCGATGGCGAGGCGACCACCGTTGGGCATGGCATCGCGGGCATTGATGCAGAGGTTCAGCAACGCGTTTTCCAGCTGATTCGGATCGACGATCGTAGCCCACAGCTTGCCGGCGGTGATGACCTCGACCGCGATCCCGGGCCCGACGGTGCGCCGTATTATCTCCAGCATGCTCGTGATGAGCCGGTTCAGATCGGTCGACTTGGGAGCCAGCGTCTGGCGGCGGGAGAAAGCGAGCAGACGGTGCGTGAGGGTCGCGGCGCGCTTGGCGGCGCCAAGCGCCGCGTTGACGTAGCGCTCGATGTCGTCGAGATGGCCCTGTGCAAGCCGGATCTGGAGCATCTCCAGGCTTCCCGAGATGCCGGTCAGCATGTTGTTGAAGTCATGCGCCAGACCGCCTGTCAGCTGGCCGATTGCCTCCATCTTGTGCGCTTGCCGAAGCGTATCCTCCAGACGCTCGCGCTCCAGCGCCTCCGCCCGCAACCTCTCATTTGCCTCCGCCAGCTGGCTTATCCGTTCAGCGAGGTTCTCGCGATCCCGCGTGACGTCCATCTGGCTCGCGAAGAAATATGCGACTGCGCCGCTCGCGTCGTGCACGGGGGCGACGAGCAACCTGTTCCAGAACTGCTTTCCCTGCTTGGTATAGTTCAGGATCTCGACCTCGATTGCTTCTTTCTCGCGAATGGCGGAGCGGATACGATCGATGGTCTCCCGGTCGGTCTCCGGGCCCTGCAGGAACCGGCAGTTTCGGCCCATCATCTCATCACGGGAGTAGCCGGTGAGACGGCAGAACGAATCGTTCGCGAATACGATCGGGTTGTCGTGCTGGCGGGGATTGGTGATGATGATCGGCATCCGCGTCGCGCGCACCGCAGCGGCGAACGGATCCGTTCCATCATCAAGACGGGCCAGCTCAGCCCTGATGCGCGCCCTATCGCGCCAGGCATCATCCTGGCTCAAACGAGCGGTCCTTTGCCATCGGCCAATCGAACGATCAGCGAGAGAAATTTCGCCATGCAGCTCAATGCATCTGTCCGCCGAATGCAGATCGAGTATCCACAGCCGTGCAACGCATGACCACATTCCGCCCAGCATTCAATTACTTGATGCATGTGAAAAAGGCCTACTCTACCGACCGCGCATCGCTCCCGCGCGGTATGTCGACAACGGCCACGAGAATTCGAATGACGTGGACCGAATGTTCCCCAGCCGTGCGGTCGCTCATCACCAAGATCTGCAAGGAGTGCAAGCCTTCTGTCGGGCCCGCCGTCGAGACTGATTTTCATTTTGATTGTGTTAAGAAATTCACCGTGGCGCAACCCTCAAATAATGTTGTATCGTAACGGGTAACGCGTGGATGTGTGAGATGGTGCCGATTTCCGCTTCATGACGATCCTCGGTTCGACCCACTCGCGGATTTGTCGCGCGGTCTACCGGTCTGAGACAGAGGCCGCCCCCGCCGCGCGTCCGACTGTCGCCATAGCTCCGCAAAGTCCTGGCCGTCCGTGCCGCGGCTCGCCGCCGACCGAGACGGTCGAGCGCAGGATTACGGCCAGCTTCCAGGTGAGCCGAGCGTCTATTGCCGGACCGTGGCCAGCAGCGAGGTGATCTCTCCGGGCCGGCGGCAGCGGCTCGCGGCAGGCAACGAGGACGCCGTTCTCCCGCCTGCCGGCAAGGCCTCCCGAGCCGCGACGTTCCTGAAGCGAAGCGCCGACCCCCGCTCGGGCGGCTTCGTTGCTACCCGGCCGCGAACCAGTTCCCGTGAAAGCCCGGTGGTATCCTGTGCGGCAGTCGGACCGTCGCCAGCGGAGCCGCTTCGAAGCGGCGCGCGTCGAGGATGGTAAAGTCGGTCGCGTCGGCGGCGCGATCGATGACGAAGCCGAGCAACCAGCCTTCATCCTCGTCGGCGTCCGCGGTCGCCGGCACAAACACGAATTCGCCCGGGACGCGGTCATCGCCAAACTGGTGCACGCGTCGGTGGCCGGTTTGCAGATCGTGCTTGAACAGCGTCGTGGCGCCGAACAGCTGCGGGTTGCCGTCGAGCGGGACGGATACGGTGTAGACGTAGCGGTATGGCCGACCGAAGCGGCGCTCATCGATGCGCGGGAATTCCTGCGGCGCCTGGTCGATCACGTGTCGCTCGATGCGGCGCGTCGACGGATTGATCGTCCAGCGCTCGAAGCGGCCGAGGGCATCGAGCCCCGTGCCGCCGGAGTCGAACATCGTGGCATAGGCGATGACGTCGAGGATCACCCGCCCGTCGGCATCGTCGAAGGCGTTGGCCACGTGGAAGACGAAGCAGGGATCGAGGTCGCACCAGAGGATGTCGGCGTCGTGGCCATGCCGTGGCAGGAGGCCGACCCGGGCACGGTGCGCCGCATTCCAGCGGAACGGGAACACGTGACCGGCGAGCACCGCGCGCATGGAGAAGGTTACCGGAAGATCGAGGATGACGGCGAACCGCGCCGTGAACGCGGAGTCGTGGATGCAGGGTCCGTGCCGGACCGCGATCGGCACGTCTCGGACCACGTGGCCCTCGTCCGAGACGACGACGTGACGGACCGCGTTCCAGATGGTGCCGTCATAGGCGATCGCGTGGTGCTCGGCGGTCCCCGGATCGTGGTGCGGGTGGCCGCTGAACGAGCCGCCAAGCGTCCCGTCGAACGGATTGTATCGCTGCTCCTCCAGGGTCTCGGAGAGTTCGACGGGAAAGCTGCCGGCCTCCACCACCGCGAAAGCGCGGCCGCCGATGTCGACCACGTTGGTGTTCACGGTGTCGTTGCGGCCCCGTCGCGGGCCGGGGGCGGCCGCCTCGCCGAGAGCGGCCGACGCGCTGCGCGAGCGGATCCAGCGGTTGCGATACCAGAGGACCTGGCCGTCCCGGATGGCGAGGCCGTGGACCATGCCGTCGCCGAGGAACCAGTGCTGACCCACGAGGTTGGGGCCGACCGGGTTGGCGCCCATCTTCAGATACCGGCCGTCGAGGCTCGGCGGGATTATCCCCGTCACCGGCAAGTCGTGCAGCGTCCGCTCCGCCTTCATCGGCTCGTGGATACCGACCAGGAACGGGGTGGCGGTGCTGGACAGGCGCCTGCGGTTGAAGGCCGCGACCCGCTCGACGCCGCTCTCGATCGCGGCCCGGAGGGCGGCGTGGATGGGGTTCGGCATGGATCGCACCCTCCGGCGACGTTATGTCGCACGCGGGCCTGCGTGCTCACGGTCCGCCCGACTTGCTTCGGACGGGTACGCGATCATGTCATAGCACGGTCGAGATAGCACGGTTCGGTCTCCGCCGGGAACATGGTCGGGCTGCCGTCGCTGCCCGTGGGCCGATGCCGCTCCGGGAGACCCAGCGCGCCGCCCGTCCGGCTCCGCGCCGACGCGGAAACATCAACGTGACCTCAGCGGCAGGATCTATCCGGCAGAGGCGACGTTGCACCGACCTTGATGGAGTGCAGCATGAGTGATTCGAACATAGCGCTGGAGGTCTACCTGACTGGCCTGCGCAACCAGCACGCCGTGGAGACGCAGGCGATCGGGACCGTCAAGAACGAGCTGAGCCGGATGGAACCTTATCCCCAGCTGCATGCGAGGATGCGGGAGGAGATGGACCGGTCCACCACGCAGGCAGCCAGACTGGACGACTTGCTCGCCAAGCGCGATACCAAGGCGTCGGTCGCCAAGGAGGCAGTGGCTGGCACGGTTGCGACCGTATCGGGCTTCGCGCACATGACGGCCGCAGATGAGGTGCTGAAGAACGTCCTCGCGGCCATCGGCTTCAAGGGCTACGAGATCGCTTCCTACAAGGTGCTCCTGACCCTGGCCGAAGCGGCTGGTGCCACCGAGGACGTCGCGGTGCTGGAGCAGTCGATGAAGGAGGAGCAGGAGACGGGCGACTGGCTCGGCAGCCACATCCCCGATTTCGTGCACGCGTTCCTCCAGCAACGAGCGACATCGTAGCGTCGATCTCGACGGCACGCGCCTCGCGGACGGCAAGGCGCCCATCCACTACGGCGTGACGGGCGAGATCTGCCCATCATGCTGCTGATGCGGTAGCAGGGTCCACACGCCGTAGCGTCAGCGTCTGCTGAAAGCCATGAAGCCGTTCAAGGATCTCGGTTGGGAAGGTCGTCAACTGCCCCGACACAGCTTGTTTATGCCGCGATCCTCACCTCGAAAGCCGGACCAGCTTCATAGGGAAGCAAGTTGCTCGTATGCCTCATCGCGGATGCAGCAGATGCGCAAGACGGCGCTGGCGCGGAGGGCACCTTATGATGAACGGGCGAGCAAGATGTCCGGCCGTCGATGGCCGCCGCCTGCGAGAGGCCGATCGATGGGCAATGAAGGCCCTCGTGCAGACGACGGCGATCAAGGAGTGGGTCCGCGGCCGGGTTGCCGCAGGCCCACTCGATCGCGTCAGTAGTTGACAATCAGGTTGGTGACGTTGACCGAGCCGAGACCGGTGGCGAGGTCATAGCCAGTCGTCGCGGGGAAGGCGGCGCCCTTGACTGCGGACGAAGTCGACAGCACACCGATGCCAAGCGTCGAACTCGCGTTCGTCGCGCAGTTCGGCGTCCCAGCCTGGCAGGCGACGGTGTTGTCGCCAACCGTCTCGTCATAGAAGACGCAGGCGGCCGAAACGGCGTTGCCGTTCGTCGCGAGGCACGACTTCTTCAGCACGCTGTTCGCGAACTGGAGCGCCGCGATCTGGTAAAGGCGTGGGGCCATGTTGCCGACCCGCCCGCCATCCTCCTGCGCGACGAGTGCCGCGATCCCGGCGAAGTCGGGTGCCGCGAACGAGGTGCCACCGAACGCCGAGCCGAGGAAGTCGGCGGGTTTGGTGAAGTCGCAGGGGACGCCCCCCTCCGCGGTATTGGACATGCACTCGAGATAGAAATGGTTCCAGAACCCGTTCGCCGCGAAGAGCGAGATGTCCGGGATGTCGCGGACACCGTCGTTCGGCACGCCGGGCAGCGTCGTGCTCTGGAACGACGGCTTTGCAAAGAGCAGGCTCTCGCCACCGCTCCCGCCGACAACGTTTTGATAAAGATACCCTTTCGCCGTCGGCGCTTCCTTGTTGCAGTTGACGATCGCCCCAGCGGCGCCGGCTGCCTTGTAGTTGACGGCGTTCGAGCAGGAGTTATCCCATGGGATTTCCGGCACGTATGACTTCGCCGACCCGCCGCTGGTCGAATTGGTGCCCGACCAGTAGACCGAGTTCTGCCCTTTGGCAGTATCGTAGAAATCGGTGCCACCGACCGCAGTATCGTAGGGTGGCGTTGCCAGGCCGTTGGCGCTCAGTCCGTTGATCGCGAGGTTCGCCCCGGTGTCGTTGATATCGGATGCGCCGTCGCCGCTCGAGACGAAGACCGAGATCCCCTGCGCGGCCGCCTCCTCGACGAGATTCGTCCAGGCGTTGAGGAAGGTAAGGCCGTTGCCTTGCTCGGATCCGCCATACGACACCGAGATGGAGTCCGCCTTGGTGCCGCCCTCGACGAGGTTCATCAGCGACGTCATCACGCCGAAGCCGAACGTGCCGCCTTCGCAGGCCGCCTCGACAATTGTCGCGGACGGGGCAACCGCCGACGTCCATTCCGCGTCGAGCGCCGCCTCGCCCTCGTCACCGGTGAATCCGGGATCGGTGCAACCGCCCGGATGCGTGATCGAGAGCGTGCCCTTGTAGCTGGTCAAGCCGAAAGTCGAGCGGAACGTGTTCCAGTCGGCCGGGTTGATGTCAGTCTGCTCAGCGACCGCGATCGTCTGCTTCTGCCCGGTAAGGCTGGCGCCGAGAAACCCGTTCCGGGTCTGCGTCAGGTCGTAGATCGTCGCAAAATCGGAGGGAGTCACCGCGTAGAAGGTCGTGCCGTCGGCGACCATCGTGTAGCTCGTGCCGACCTTCTGCACCGTTCCGGCCGCCGCCGCGGCCTTCTGTGACGCCGGCATGGCGGTGCGCATCGGCCGCGGGAAGAAGTTGCTAAGCACGACGCCGTCGACGACGGGAGCCAGGGCCGACGGAATGGTGGGCGTCCCGGCGGGCGCGATGTAGCTCTCGGCCGCCTTCGCGAAGCCGTGCAACTCGGTATGGAAGGCTGACGCGACCTGTGCAGCGCTCCCTGAGAAGTCGATCGACATGCCGGTCGTGGAGATGGCGTTGACGTGGAAGCCTTGCGCGGCGAGCCACTGCGCCACCGCGCTGATGTCGGCCGGCGCAGGACCGTAGTCGTCGCGAAGCTCGGCGACGGTGAGCCACTGACGGTATGAGGCCGAGTGCGGATCGGTTTGACCCGCGACCAGCGCGTCGAGTGCCGCCTGCCGTGTCGCCGACCGCTTCATCGTCAGCTCGGCGTGCGTGAAGGAGGTTGCTGACGCGAGAGCACCTTGGTCGCTCGCGCCGACGAGAGCGGCCGGAACGGAGGATGCAAGCGGCGCCGTGACGCTATTCGAAACGATGCCAGTCACCAGCGGCGTCGCCGGTGCGGCCTCGGCGCGCGTTACTGACCCGAGCCCGGTTCCGGCGAGCAAACATGCTGTTGCCGACAGTGATGTTCTTAGTCGCAAGGCGCCTCTCCTATAGAAATCTCCCGACAGTGGGAGCCGCATCGACCACTGCCCCGAGCTCCGCCAATTGTCCCGACGCATTACCGGTCTAGGGTGGTAGGCGATCGTTCAGGCTTCGGCAATAGCTCGATCACCCTTGCCAGAGCCATCAAGAAAAAGCCGTGAGAAATTGGCGCGATAACGATAATTTATCCCGTATCCAGGACTCTGCCGGCCGCGGGACCATTACATTCGACCATGTGCCACGAGTACCGGCTGCCGCAGCTGTCGCTCATTCGCATCCAGCGCGTGGACGCTGCAAAGCCAGCCCAAGCCAATCCAGGGAGCCTGCGTGACGTCGAGTCGCTGCTGGCCTAGAGGCGTCGTCGAGCCCTACGAGAGCGTCCCGCACAGGCGCCTGAAACTCGACCAGGGCGTGCTCGACATCTTGGTGCAGAACCGCGGTAACGCAACGCCGCTCCCTCGACAAGCGAGCGGAGAGATCATGCCGCCTCACGCGACGGCGCGGGCGGCAGATGCTGCGGCACAAGTCATCCGATCAGGCCCAGATCGGCTTGACGATCTCAGGCCTCGGCTGGCCTCTATCTTCAGTAGTAGCGCCTGTAGCGTCGATGGTGCCTGTCGTAGGCCCAGGCCCGATGGTGCCAGTGCTGACCGTGCCAGTAGTAGTGCGGGCCAACCCAGCCAGGAGGCGGTGCCGGGTATGGTTGGGCACTCGCCGTCGACGCGATGCTCAGGGTCCCGATGATCACGGCAGCAGGTATGATCCGCTTGCCGAGCGTGACGAGAAGGGTCTTCATCCTGTTTTTCCCACCGATGCCTATGCCGCAACTATGACGAAACTGTATCGGAGGATGCAACATCCGCCACCAGAAAACTACATGGAGATGACGCCGAGGCCTCGGGAGGTTGGGGTCTCAGTCATTCAGGGCGTAGAGGATCGGTCAAACCCTGCATGTGATGGCTTGTAGCCCTTCCAGACCCACTCCAGCGCTTCCGGCAGCGTCTGCGCCTCGGTGGGGCCATCGACGTGCCTCGCGTTGCGAGCGAAGATGAATTGGTAGTGGTAACCCTTGGCGGCGAGGGCATGAGCCATGCGCTCGTTGGCCAAGGTCCAATCGTGCATGCCGTCCGCGAGGGCGCCGACATAGTAGAAGAGATCGCGGTCGCCAGCCTCGAACCAGAAGCGGATCGGCTTGCGAGGCGTGTTCGGGATCAGCGGGATACCGTCCGACTTCGTCGTGGGCGTGATGGTCTTGCCATCGATGGCAAGCGCGGGAGGCTTCGGGCCGGTCCAGTCGCTGTGATACTCCCAGGCACCTCCGGGAAGCGCCGGGTCATGCGGCCATTGCTGGTTCACCATCGTGGGCGAGTAGCCGAGAACGCGACGGTAGAGGTCAGGGTGGAACCAGGCCATGGTGAACGCGGCGGCGGCACTCGAGCTGAAGCCCATCGTCAGGCGACCTTCGGGATCCCTGGTCAGCCTGACATGCACGCTCCGTTCGACCCGCGGCAACACCTCGTGCTCGACCCACTCGGCGTAGGCACCGGAGACAGTATCGTATTCGCGGCCACGCTCGCTGCCTTGCGCGTCCTGTCCGCCGGCGCCGATGCCGACCGCGATCATCGGCGGCAGACGCCGCTCGTGGATAAGATTGTCGAGGACGTCGAACAGAAGCTTCTCCTTGAAGAAGCTGGCTGGACCGCCGTCGCCGAAGACGATGAAGGGCGCGACGGTGCCGGGACGATACTGGGCGGGGACATAGACGTCGACGGTACGAGTCCAGATGCCCGCGTGGCTCGTAGGGACCAGCAGGTCGGAGCGGTCGCCAGAAGCGGTGGAGGCGGTGTTGATGGCTTCGTTGCGGCAGCCGTTCGCGTCATCCCGGATCAGGCCTGGACGAAAGATCTGGCTGTCGGTCGAAGTCATCGTGAAGGAACGCGTCGATCCGGTCGGGACGCCGGCGTGCTTGAGGGCCTGCGGAGCAGCTTCGTGGGTCGGGCCAATGATGAAGTTCCCGTCCGCGCCTGTTGGCGGGAGGCTGCCGTCGGGAAGTAGGGTGGCGTGCGGATA
>CAXTOC010000083.1:0-10039 GCA_964245725.1 uncultured Acetobacteraceae bacterium
GAGATCCACACCGGCGACTGGGGGGTGTTCAACCGCGACGACGGCTCGCCCGCCGGCTTCGGTCCGGTGGCGCGCTACGGCACCGCGCCCTGGGCCGAGGACTGGAGCTTCCTGCGCAACCCGTCGCTGAGCGACGACGTCTTCGATCCGCTGAAGTTCATCCCGCTCAACCCGAGCAAGAGCATCTACCTGACGCTGAGCGGCGACGAGCGGCTGAAGAACTGGTTCGAGAGCCGGCCCTTCCTGGGCACCCAGAAGCCCGACGATTCCGGCCGCCTGACGGTGCGCGGCCTCTATGGTGCCGACCTGCATCTCGGTCCCAATTTCCGTGTCTTCGCCCAGCTGGTGCAGGGCGACGGCGGCGGCTGGAACGCCTACGGCTACAACGGCACCTACCGCACCCGCCTCGACCTGGAGCAGCTGTTCGGCGAGGTGACGCTGCCGCACGCCGGCGCCAAGACCGGCGTCATCCTCGGGCGGCAGGAGTTCCTCGACGCGCCGAACTACGTGCTGTTCGCGCGCGAGACGCCGAACGTGCCGCTGTCGTGGAACGGCGCGCGCGGCTACGCGATCTGGCCGCGCGTGCGCATCGACCTGTTCGACTTCGTGCAGACCAACAACAACCCCTCGCAGCTGTTCCGCGACAACGAGAGCTGGAACGCGCGCCTGTTCGGCGCCTACGAGAGCTGGGCGCCCCCGGACTTCACGTTCCTCGGCCGGCCCGGGCACGTGTTCCTCGACTTCTTCTATTTCGGCTACGAGTACAACGGCACCTCGGCGGCGCTCCCGACCGCGTCCTCCACCGCCAACGGCTCGACCCTGCGCGACAATTACGGCACCCGCTTCTGGGGCAAGGCAGGGCCGGTGGAGTTCTCGCTCGGCGGCCTCTACCAGGGCGGCCAGTTCCGCTATGCCAACAGCGACCGCACACGCGGCGTCGAGGCGTATTCGATCAACACGGTGGTCGGCTACCGCATCAACCAGGTCTATACCCACCCGCTGCTGGCCCTGCAGACCGACCTCTACTCGGGGGGCAACTACAACAAGACCACCGGCAGCGTGGGCACCTACCAGGCGCCCTACAACCCCTCGACCAACTACCTCGACACCACGACCTACATCGCGCCGTCGAACCTGATCGACACCGGACCCGTGCTGGAGCTGGCGCCGAGCCGCTCGACCCTGGTGCGGGTGAAGGTGCCGGTGTTCTGGCGCGACAGCACCGACGACGCGGTCTACGGCAACAACCGCATCTACACCTTCCGCGGCAAATATAACGGCGGCTATGTCGGCACCACGCCGCAGGCGACGCTGGCCTGGAGGATCACCCGTCACCTGGCCTGGACCAACGACATCGCGCGCTTCTTCGCCTCGCACGACCTGCAGAAGGCGGGCGCCTCGGACGGCACCTACTACCTGTCGACCCTCGACTTCCGGTTCTGACCGCCCGGCGTTGCCCACCCTCGCGGCGCGGCACCTCGCCCGCCGCCGCGGGCCGCGACATCAGGCATGTTCGTTGCGATCGCCGATTCGGGCTGACTTCCCGCCGCGAAAATGCCACGTCGGCGTCGGATGCAGTGCGGCTCGCGCCTGGGGGGATCATCTTGCAGCCTGTGCAACGACGTGAGCTGGTGCGCCGTGCCGCCGGCGCCTCGGTGGCGGCCTGGTTCGGACCCGGATCGAGGAGGGCGCGTGCCGACGATGCCGCCCCGGGTCCAGCCCGGGACTCCTCGCACGACGAGCCGCGTCCGCAACCCGGCCCGTTCGACGGCGCCAGCGTGCGCCGGCTGGCGCAGGCGATGGCGCGCCGACCCTACCGGGCGCCGGATCCCCGGCTGCCGAAGCCGATCGACCACCTGGATTTCGACCAGTATCGCGCCATCCGCTTCCTCAAGCAGCGCGCGCTGTGGCGCGGGCTGGGCCTGGGCTTCGAGGTCGAGTTCCTGCCGCGCGGCTTCCTCTACCGGCCGAGGATCGACATGTTCGAGGTCGCGGCCGGCCAAGCGAAGCGCGTGGGCTACGATCCCGACCTGTTCAGCTACGACGATCCCGCACTCCGCGTTCCCGACGATCTCGGCTTCGCCGGCTTTCGCATCCACGCGGCCCTGAACCGGCCGGACTATCTCGACGAGGTGTGCGTGTTCCAGGGGGCGTCGTACTTCCGCGCGGTCGCCCGCGGGCAGGAGTACGGCCTGTCGGCGCGCGGCTTCGCCAGCGGCACCGGGAGTGCGCGCGGCGAGGAGTTCCCGCTGTTCTCCGCCTTCTGGCTGGAACGCCCGCAGCCCGGCGGCGGGGTCGTCGTGGTGCATGCGCTGCTCGACAGTCCCGGCGTGACCGGCGCGTTCCGTCTCACCGTCCGCCCGGGCGAGATGACGGTGTTCGACGTCGAGTCCGTGCTCTATCCGCGGCGCGACCTCGCCGAGGCGGGTGTCGCACCGCTCACCGGCATGTTCTACTTCGATGCCAACGACCGCTCGCGCGTCGACGACTGGCGCCCGGCGGCGCATGACAGCGAGGGGTTGTCGGTGTGGACCGGGCGCGGCGAGCAGCTCTGGCGCCCGCTGGTCAACCCCGTGCTCCTGCAGTTCTCCGCCCTCGGCGACAGCGGCACGCACGGCTTCGGGCTGATGCAGCGCAAGCGCGCGTTCGAGGATTTCCAGGACCTGGCGCTGCACTACCAGAAGCGGCCCAGCCTGTGGATCGAGCCGATCGGCGACTGGGGCGAGGGCGCGGTCGACCTGGTCGAGCTGCCGACGCCCAACGAGGTCAACGACAACATCGTCGCCTTCTGGCGCCCCAAGGAGACGCTGCGGGCGGGCGGCGAGTACGCCTTCACCTACCGGATGCACTGGGGCTGGGACAACCCGTTCGCGAGCAGGCTGGCGCGGGTGGCGCAGACCAGGATCGGGGGCGCCGACGACCGACCCGGCCGCATCGTCGCCATCGACTTCACCGGCGAGGCGGTGCGCGCCCTGCCGCAGGATGCCAGGCTGCACGCGAGCATCGGCGCCTCCGCCGGCGAAGTGCGCGACGTGGTGGTCGAGCCCAATCCGGAGCTCCACGGCTGGCGCATCATCTTCCGGTTCGACCCGGGCGGCTCCGCCGCCGCCGAGCTGCACTGCACGCTGGCGAGCGACAGCGAGACCCTGTCCGAGACCTGGCTGTATCGCTGGACCCGCTAGGCGTGTCCGAACCAACCCTGCCGGACGAGGCGCCGATGCCGATGCGGCCGCAGTCGCGGTCCGCGGCGGGGCCGCCCGCATACCAGCCCGCGGGGGCTCGCCGGGCGCCGGCTGCTGGTGATCGGCAGTGCCGTCCTGCTGACGCTGGCTGCGGCGCGCGAGATGTATCTCGTGCTGGGCGCCGTCCCCAGCGTGCTCGGCATCATCGTGCTGCTGCTGTTCGTGGTGCTGTTCGCCTGGATCGCGCTCGCCTTCACCAGCGCGGTCGCGGGCTTCGTCTCGCTGCTGTCGCGCGGCGGGATGGCGCTGGGGATCCGGCGCGACGGAGCGCTGCCGCACCTCGCCGGCCGCACCGCGCTGCTGCTGCCGACCTACAACGAGGATCCGGCGCGGGTGATGGCCGGGCTGCAGGCGATGCACGAGTCGCTGCGCGCCACCGGCCGGATCGCGCAGTTCGACATCTTCATCCTCTCCGACACCAACGTCGCCGAGATCTGGATCGCCGAGGAGGCCGGCTTCCTCGCCCTGCGCGGCCGCCTGGACGCGGCGTCCGAGGCGGCCGGGCTTTACTATCGCAGGCGCTCCCGCAACACCGAGCGCAAGGCGGGCAACATCGCAGACTGGGTGCGCCGCTTCGGCGCCGCTTACCCGCAGATGATGACGCTCGACGCCGACAGCGTGATGGAGGGGGCCAGCATCGTGCGTCTCGCGGCCGCGCTGGAGGCGCATCCCGGCGTCGGCCTGATCCAGACCCTGCCGGTGATCGTGGGCGGCCGCACCCTGTTCGCGCGCATGCAGCAGTTCGCCGGCCGCCTGTACGGCCCGATGATCGCCCACGGCATCGCCTGGTGGCACGGCTCGGAGGGCAACTACTGGGGCCACAACGCGATCATACGCACCCGCGCCTTCGCCGAGGCCGCGGGCCTGCCGACGCTGCCGGGACGCACGCCCTTCGGCGGCCACGTGCTCAGCCACGATTTCGTCGAGGCCGCACTGCTGCGGCGCGCCGGCTGGGCGATCCACATGGTGCCCGGCCTGCCCGGCTCCTACGAGGAAGGGCCGCCCTCGCTGACCGACATCGCCATACGCGACCGGCGCTGGTGCCAGGGCAACCTGCAGCACGCCGGCGTGCTGCCGGCGCGCGGGCTGCACTGGGTCAGCCGGCTGCACCTGCTGATGGGCATCGGCTCCTACGTGACCTCGCCGCTGTGGCTGATCTTCCTGCTCTGCGGCATCGCCATCTCGCTGCAGAGCCGCTTCGTCCGGCCAGCCTATTTCGGCGCCACCAAGAGCCTGTTCCCGCAATGGCCGCACGTCGATCCGGTGCTGGCGCGGTTCGTGTTCCTGATCACCATGGCGATCCTGCTGGCGCCGAAGCTGCTGGCCTGGGTGGCGCTGCTGTTCGACCGCGACGCACGTCGCGGCGCCGGCGGGGCGTGGCGGGCGCTGCTCTCGGTGCTGATCGAGACCCTGATCGGCGGCCTGATCGCGCCGGTGGCGATGCTGATCCAGAGCACCGCGGTGGCCGGCATCCTGGCCGGACGCGACTCCGGCTGGAACGCGCAGCGTCGCGCCGGCGGGCGGGTGCCGCTGCGCGAGGTGTGGCGCGCGTACTGGCTCTACACGCTGTTCGGCCTGCTCCTGGCCGGCGCCGCCTGGGCGGTGTCGCCGTCGCTGTTCCTGTGGATGACGCCGGTGCTGCTCGGCCTGAGCCTGGCGGTGCCGCTGGCGGCGCTGACGGCGAACCCCGGCCCCGGCCGGGCGCTGTGGCGGCTGGGGCTGCTGCGCGTCCCCGAGGAGGCGGCGCCGCCTGCGATCCTGTCGCGCGCGGTGACGTTGACCCGTGCGCTGCAGGCCGAGGCGCCGACCGATCCGTGGCGGCTGCTGCTGGATGATGCGACCCTGCTGGCGGCACACCGCGCGATGCTGCCGCCGCCGCGGGCGCGCGGCGAGGGCGCGCTCGATCCCGACCTGGTGCTCGGGCTCGCGCGCCTCGAGGAGGCGAGCGACCTCGCGGCCGGCCTCGCCTCGCTCTCGACCCGCGAGCGGGCGGCGGTGCTGGCCGATGCGCGGGGCGTTGACCGGCTGTGCGCCCTGCTCCAGCGTGCCTCGCCCGGAGCCTGATCACGCCATGCTTCCCTACATCGCCAGCCTGCTGACCGGGATCCTGAACGCGATCCATTCCGGGACCAATGCGCAGCTCACCCACTCGCTCGGCCGTCCCTGGTGGTCCGGCGTGATGGTCTGCGTGGTGTCCGGCCTGGTGATCCTGATCGGCGCCGGGCTGAGCCGGGAGGCGCTGCCGAGCGGCGCCTCGCTCGTGGCCACGCCGTGGTGGGCCTGGCTCGGCACCGCCATCGCCGCGGTGCCGATCATCGCCACCCTGCTGTTCGCCGGCCGCCTAGGGGGTGCGGCGTTCAACGGCCTGGTGGTGACCGGGACGATCGTGTTCTCGATCTTCCTGGACCATTTCGGTCTGCTCGGCTTCAGCGTGCACCCGATCAACCTGCCGCGGATCGGCGGCGCCGCCCTCATGCTCATCGGCCTGGGCCTCGTCTGCATGTTCTAGCAGCAAGGGGCTTCGCCCCTTGACCCCATCAAAGGCGAGCCTTTGAAAACCTTCTTGGGAATTAGCGTCTGGGGCCTGCGGCCCCAGCGGGTCAAGGGCAGAGCCCTTGGCCAGGCGCTCGCCGCGCGCCGCGGCTCGTCCGCCACCGAGATCCCCGCCGCACCAGAACCCTGCCGCGGATAGCGCAGGGTCGCGGCCAGGTGGACGACCAGTAAGCTGCCGTCGCCCGACACCGGCAGGTCGAGGCACGCATCGCCATCGGTCCAGCGCGCGCCGCCCTCCGCCGGGTGCTAGCCGGGCAACGACTTGGTCGAGCTGGTCGGCGTGAACAGCAGGGCGTCGAGGTCGGTGAAGGCCGAGGTGCCGGTTGCGGTCAGGCTGTAGATGCCCTTGGTCTCGGTCAGGCCGGTGCCGCTGAGCGTGCCGTTGGCGTCGGTGACCGTGCTGGCGCTGTTGGTCAGGGTGATGGTGGCGGTCATCGTGGGATTGGTGTGCGCGTCGGCGACCTGCGCCGCGGAGAACAGCTGCAGCGGCGTCGTGCCGGTGTAGGGGTTGGGCGAGCCGATCGACTGCGCGCCCACGCCGCTGGAGGGAGTGCAGGAACGAGAAGCCGGTGCCCCGCGCGGCCGTGATGGTGTGGCTCGCATTGCCGTTGCTGGCACCGCTGCTGACCGTGCCGCACACCGTGACCGTGGCGCTGTCGCCGTTCGACAGGTTGATGTTGCTCAGGCTGATGTTGCCGGTGCCGCTCTCCAGGCTTCCCGCGGGATGCAGGTCGTCCTGCAGCGTCCAGTGCACCGAGGAGGCCGTGATGCTGGACGGCAGCGCGTCCTGCAGGGTGATGTTCGACGAGCCGTTCGGGCCGTTATCGATCAGCTTGTTAGGTGTAGGAGAACGCATCGCCCGGCTGCAGCGTCAGGGTGCTGGCGTCGGTGCTGTTCGGATCGGTGATGACCGGCGTCGACACCGTGAGGTTGACCGGCAGCGTGACCGACAGGTTCTCGATCTCGTGCAGGTCGGTCGAGCCGCCGGTGCTGGCGGCGAAGCCGAGATAGAAGTTGCTCGGCGGCGTCTGGTTCACCGCGTAGTTGGTGATGATCTCCTGGTCGGTGACGCCGCCGTCCGAACTCATGAACACCGGCAGGCTCTCGTGCGTGCTGTCGGTCTTGACCAGGTTCACCTTGACGGTGCGGGTGCCGTCGATCCCGGGCGTGTAGGCGGCGTTGGTGAGCAGGCCGTAGCCGACGACGCCGCTTCCCGCGCCACGCACCGCGACCTCGTTCGGAGTGGCACCCGCATTGCCCGTCTGGCCGCGATCGATCGCCGTGTCGTTGCCGAAGGTGTCGAGGCCGAGGCCGAGGAACCCGTCGGTGATGCCGTTCGCGCCGTCGTCGCAACAGCCCAGGCCGCCGCCGTAGCCGCCCGCGGTGACGTTGGCGGCGGCATGCCCGGCGGCGGTGATCTGGTCGGCGTTGAGCAGGAAGAACGAGATGCGATCGGCGCCGGTGCCGCCGCCCGAGTAAGAGGTGAACTGCACCGAGAGCCCGGCTGTCGACGGGAACGACTGGTTGTAGACCGCGATCCCGGCCTGGTCGGTGCCGGCGGTGGTCAGCTGCAGGTAGCCGCTGCTGTTGATCGTGGTGGCGCCGGCCTCGTCGAACGAGGTGTTGCCGGTGAAGCTGGTGATCGTGATCGGCAGCCCCGCGGGCGGCGCTTTGATCACCGGCGGATGGGTGTAGTCGGCGATCGCCGTGCTGCTCAGCACCTGCGGCGCACGGAGCGCCGAGCCGGTGCTGGTGGTGTCGAGAGTCCAGCCGTCGCCGACGGCCAGGTCGCCCACGACGTGCGAGGCCGCGGCCATCGGGGCGCCGGTCGCGTTGGCGAAGCTGTCGACGAACTGCTGGCCGGCCGGGCCGTCGCCGACGTCGCAACCATAGAGCAGGATGTCGCCGCCCGGGGCCACGGCGTGGCCGATCGCGGCCAGCACCGCCTGGGACCGGTTGAGCGTGGTCTCGGTGACCACCGACGCGCCGAGCTCGATCTCGCCCTGGTTGCCGTGTCCGGTCACCGAGATGACCGGCACGTCGGTGCGGTTGCCCAGCAGCCGCGCGATCTGCGCCAGGCCGTCCTCGTCGGGATCGAGGATGTAGACCTGGGTGCCGCTCGCCATTCCCTGCAGCAATCCCTGGATGTCGGCGGCGCGCGAATCGATGAACAGGATCTTGTGCGGGCCGGCAGCCTTCTTCGCGCTCCGGGCGGCTCCGTCCTGCGACGGGCTGGTTGCCGCGGCGGCGGCCCGGTCCGACCGGCGCTTCAGCAGCAGCGACACCGCGAGCGCGTCCTGCGACTGGCCGTCGCGGTCCGGCGGCGCGACGGCGGCCTGGTCCAAGGCGGCGGCTGGATCCGACGTCGCGTCGCCCAACCCGTCCTAGCGCAGTGACGAATAGTTTTTTTCATCACAGCCCAGGTTCTTGCGACCGGGATCGTGCAGACCGAAATCGTCTCGAAATCATGCTCTGCGCCGTCCGATCTTGGGGTCGGCGAAGAACTTCTGCGTCGCTGAGGCGACGTTGTTTCGAAACGCAATCGGTCCCCGGCGGCCCCCCGCGCGCTCTACCGGCTCAGCAGGCTGACCTTGCCGAGCGGCGCGCGCGCGGCGGGCGCCGTGTTCAGCCAGATGCCGTGCGGCGAGCGGCCGGTCGGGATGAAGCTCGCCGCGCCGGTGGCGAGGTCGAGCACGGCGACGTGCTGGCGCCAGCGCAGCGTGGCCCAGATCGTGTCACCCGGCCCGAACACGATGTCGTCGGGGCCGCCCGGCAGCTGGTAGCTGCGCAGGATCGAGAGCGTGTTCCAGTCGAGCTGCTCGATCGTGCCGGAGACGCGGCAGGTGACGAACAGCAGCTTGCGGCTCGGCGAGGCGAACAGGTTGTGCGGACCCGGCGCCATGTGCAGCCGGCGTTCGACATGACCGTCCGCCGGATCCACCACGGCGACGTAGTCGGTGCCCATCGCGCCGACCAGGATCCTGCCCTGGTGCCAGAGCACGCCCGCCGGGGTGGAGCCGACCGGGCTCTGCCAGCGCACGCGGCCGGTCGCGGTCTCGATCGCGATCAGCGTGCCGCTGCCCTGCAGGCTGACATAGGCGACCGCGGAGTCCGGCGCGTAGTTGATGTGGCTCGGCATGCTGCCGGTGTGCACGCGATGCGCCAGCGTCATCGTGGCGACGTCGTAGATGTCGACCTGGTCGCGGGCCAGCCCGGCGATGGTGAGCCACCTGCCGTCCGGGCTGTAGGAGAGCTGGTAGGGATCGCTGACCGCGATGCGTCGCTGCGGCACGCCGGTCAGCGGGTCGAGGAAGAACAGCGCGTTGCCGGCGGTGTCGCCGACCACCAGGGAGCGGCCGTCGGGGGTGAGCGCCATGTGGTGCGGCTCGCGCAGCACCGGCAGCCGGCGCACCTCCCTGCGGCTGTCGATGTCGATCTCGCTGATCGAGGCGCCGGCCGAGTTCAGCACGAAGGCGAGGCGCGGATGCGGCGCCTCCTGCGCCCGCGCCGACGGGCCGGGGAGGCCCACGGCCACGCACAGGGCGGCCGCGAGGAGCAGGCCGGCTCGGATCGGGATCGTTCTGCGCATCGAGGTCAAGCCTGCTCGGCGCGTCGTGCGCCCTGATCGGGTGGGTGATGCATGGCCAGAGCGACAGCGGAGCTGTCAACGAAAAAAGCTGCGCGGCGGGCGTGGCCACAGCTCCGGCGGCTCCCCGGGTCCCGCAACGCCTCTTGCCTGTCCCGCGGGTATTGCCACATGAAGAGGTCTCAGGGCGCAGGCGAAGCGCACCCACGTACAGGACCCCTGCGCATGTTCATCGAGACCGAGGACACCCCCAATCCCGCCACCCTGAAGTTCCTCCCCGGCGGCCGCGACGTGATGGGCAGCGGCACCGCGGACTTCACCTCCGAGGCGGCGGCGGCACGCTCACCGCTGGCCTCCGCCCTGTTCTCGCTGGACGGGGTGGCGCGCGTGTTCCTCGGCGCCGACTTCGTCACCGTGACCAAGTCGGACGCGTGCGAGTGGTCGGAGATCCGGCCGCTGGTGCTCTCCACCCTGGTCGATCATTTCGTCTCCGGCCGCGCCGTGGTCGAGGGCGACGCCGACCTCGCCGACGAGGACGTGGCGCCCGAGGATGCCGAGATCGTCGCCCAGATCAAGGAGCTGCTGGACACGCGGGTGCGCCCTGCGGTGGCCGGCGACGGCGGCGACATCGTGTTCCGCGGCTACCGCGACGGCGTGG
>CAXTOC010000084.1:0-9933 GCA_964245725.1 uncultured Acetobacteraceae bacterium
GGTCAGCCCGCGCACCAGGTCGCGCCGCATGAAGATCACGCCGCCGCCGATGAAGCCGATGCCGGACACCACCTGGGCCGCGACCCGCGAGGGATCGAGCACGATCCGGTTGTTGGCCAGCACGTCCATGAAGCCGTATTTCGAGATCAGCATGAACAGCGCCGAGGCGACGCCCACCAGGGTGTAGGTGCGCAAGCCCGCACTCTTCTGCCGGAGCTCGCGCTCCAGCCCGACCAGGGCGGAGAGCACGAAGGCCAGCGTCAGCTCACCGAACTGCAGCCAACCCTGTCCGGTCACGCCTCGCTCCTCCGCATCGGGCCACCCTGCCCCGGACGTCCCCGAGTGGGAGCCTCAGCTGACCTTATAGGGCGTCAGGCGCGGGCTGCGGAGCCTCCGGCCGGCAGGCGGCGCGGACGGCGGGCGAACAGGCGGCGGATCACGGCGTAGAACACCGGCGTGAAGGCCAGGCCGAACAGGGTCACGCCGAGCATGCCGGAGAACACCGCGGTGCCGAGCGACTGGCGCATCTCCGAACCGGCACCGCTCGCCACCACCAGCGGCACCACGCCGAGGATGAAGGCGAACGAGGTCATCAGGATCGGCCGCAGCCGGGTGCGTGCCGCGCGGATCGCCGCGCGGGCGGCACTCAGCCCACCCTCCTCGGCCTGCCTGGCGAACTCGACGATCAGGATCGCGTTCTTCGCCGCCAGCCCGACCAGCACCACGAAGCCGATCTGTGCCAGGATGTCGACGTTCAGGCCGCGCAGCAGCAGCCCGGTGACCGAGGCGAGCAGGCACATCGGCAGGATCAGCACCACCGAGAGCGGCAGCGTCCAGCTCTCGTACTGCGCCGCCAGCACCAGGAACACGAACAGCACCGAGGCGCCGAACACCAAGATCGCCGTGTTGCCGGCCTGCCGCTGCTGGAACGCGAGGTCGGTCCACTCGAAGCCGATGCCGGGCGGCAGCTGGCTCGCCGCCAGACGCTCCATCATCGCCAGCGCGGTGCCGGACGAGATGCCGGGCAGCGTGCTGCCCTGCAACTCGGCCGCCGGATACAGGTCGTAGCGCGGCACGCGATAGGGGCCGGTCGCGTCGTAGAGCCGCGCGACGGAGCCGATCGGCACCATCGCACCGCTGGCGTTGCGCGTCTTCAGCCGGGCGATGTCGTCGGTGGAAGCGCGATAGCGCGCGTCGGCCTGCGCGGTGACCTCGTAGGTGCGGCCCAGATAGTTGAAGTCGTTGATGTAGGCCGAACCGAGATAGACCTGCATCGCCTCGAACACCCGGTCCGGGGTCACGCCGAGCTGCTGGGCGCGCTCGCGGTCGATGTCGGCGTAGATGCTCGGGGTCTGGGTGCTGAACGGCGCGAACACGCCGACCAGGCCGGGTGCCTGGTTGGCCGCCGCGGCCAGACGCTGCGCCGCCGCCTCCAGCGCACGCGGCCCGAGGCCCTGGCGATCCTGCAGCATCATCTTGAAGCCGCCGGCGGTGCCGATGCCCGCCACCGGCGGCGGCGGGATGGTGATGATGAAGGCGTCCTGGATCGCCGACAGACGCTGGCGCAGGCTGTTCAGCACCACCCCGACATCCTGGCCCTCGCGGTGGCGCTGGTCGAACGGCTTCAGCGGCGAGAAGATGGCGCCGGCGTTGGAGGCGTTGGTGAAGGTGGCGCCGTCGAAGCCCGAGAACGCGACCGCGTGCTCGACGCCGGGCGTCGCCCGGATGATGTCGATCGCGCGTCGCACCACCGCGTCGGTGCGCGACAGCGAGGCGCCGGGCGGCAGCTGCACCACCGTGATCAGGTAGCCCAGGTCCTGGTCGGGGATGAAGCCGGTGGGCGCGCGGCCGAACTGGTAGCCGGTCAGGCCGATCAGGCCGGCATACAGCACCAGCATTCCCGCACTCAGCCGGATCAGCCGCGCGGTCAGCTTGCCGTAGCGGTCCGACAGCCACTCGAAGGCGCGGTTGAAGGCGGCGAAGAAGCCGAACAGCGGGCGCAGCAGCAGCGGGCGGCGCCTCAGCGCGACGCTTGGCGCGTGCGGCTTGAACAGCAGCGCGCACAGCGCGGGGCTGAGCGTCAGCGACACCAGGCAGGAGATCACGGTGGAGGCGGCGATGGTGACCGCGAACTGTCGGAAGAACTGCCCGGAGATGCCGCTGATGAAGGCCGCCGGGATGAACACCGCGCACAGCGTGAGCGCGATCGCGATCAGCGCGCCGCCGACCTCGTCCATGGTGCGGTGCGCGGCCTCGCGCGGGGTCATGCCGAGCCGCAGGTTGCGCTCCACGTTCTCGACCACGACGATGGCGTCGTCCACCACGATGCCGACCGCCAGCACCAGGCCGAACAGCGACAGCGTGTTCAGAGAGAAGCCGACCGCGAGCAGGATCGCGAAGGTGCCGATCAGCGAGATCGGGATCGCCACGATCGGGATCAGCGAGGCGCGCCAGGTCTGCAGGAACACGATCACCACCACCACCACCAGCGCCACCGCGCCGAGGATGGTCCGGACCACCTCGTGCACCGACTGGGCGATGAACAGGGTGGTGTCGTAGACGATGTCGTATTTCAGGCCCTGCGGGAAATCCTGCGACAGCGCCTGCATGGTCTGGCGCAGCCCGCGCGCGGTGGCGAGCGCGTTCGAGCCCGGCTGCTGGTAGACCAGGATCGGCACCGCACCCAGCACGTCGAGATAGCCGTTGGCGCCGTAATCCTGCGCGCCGAGCTCGACCCGGCCAATGTCGCGCACCCGCGTCACCCGCCCGGCGGCGTCGGACTTGACGATGATGTCGGCGAACTGCGACGGGTCGTGCAGCCGGCCCAGCGTCTCGACGTTGAGCTGGAACGCCCCAGGGGTCGCCACCGGCGGCTGGCCGAGCACGCCCGCCGAGACCTGCACGTTCTGCGCCTGCAGCGCCGCCACCACCTCGCCCGCGGTCAGGTCGTGCGCCGCCACCCGGTCGGGGTCGAGCCAGATACGCATCGCGTAGTCGCGCGAGCCGAAGATCTGCACGTCGCCCACGCCGGGAACGCGGGAGAGCTGGTCCTTCACGTGCAGGGTCGCGTAGTTCGACATGTAGAGCTGGTCGCGCGAGCCGTCCGGCGAGGACAGGTGGATCACCATCAGCATGTCCGGCGAGCTCTTCTGCACGGTGACGCCGAGGCGCTGCACCGTGTCCGGAAGCCGCGGTAGCGCCACCGAGACCCGGTTCTGGGTCAGCACCTGCGCAGTGTCCTGGTCGGTGCCGAGCTTGAAGGTCACGGTCACCGTCAGCTTGCCGTCGCCGGTGGATTGGCTGCTGACGTAGAGCATGTTCTCGACGCCGACGATCTGCTGCTCCAGCGGTGTCGCCACCGACTGGCTGATCACCTCGGCCGAGGCGCCGGGATAGCTCGCGGTCACCTGGATCGTCGGCGGCGCGATCTCGGGATACTGCGCCACCGGCAGCACGAAGTAGGCGGCGATGCCGACGATGGTGATGAAGATCGACAGGGCGGTCGCGAAGATCGGCCGGTCGATGAAGAAGTGCGAGAGGCGCACGGCGCGGCTCCTAGCCCTGGCTCGGGGACGCGATGCTGCCCGCCTGCGGCGTGACCTTGGTGCCCGGACGGGCACGCATCAGGCCGTTGATGATGACCCGGTCGCTGCCCGACAGGCCCGCGCGTATCACCCGCAGCCCGTCGCTGAGCGGGCCCGCCTCGACCGGCTTCGGCACCACCGTGCCGTCCGGTGCGACCGTCATCACCAGCTTGCGCGACTGGTCGGTGACCAGCGCCTCGTCGGGCAGCAGCAGGGTGGGCTTCGGCGCCGAGGTGGGCAGGCGCAGCCGGGCGAACTGGCCGGCGGCGATGAACAGGTCCGGGTTCGGCAGGGTGGCCCGGGCGTGGATGGTGCCGCTGCTGCGGTCCATCTGGTTGTCGATGAAGTCGAGCGTGCCGCGACGCGGCCAGCCGGTCTCGTCGCTGAGGCTGGCCTGCACGGTGCGGTCGACCGCAGCATCCCGCCCGGTGCCGCGCTGCGCCTGCAGGAAGCGCTGGTAGGCGAGGTAGTCGCCCTCGCTCATGTCGAAGTCGAGGTGGATCGGATCGAGCGAGACGATGGTGGTCAGCAGGGTCGTCGCACCGCCCTGGCCGCCGGTGATCAGGTTGCCGATCGAGCTGCGATGCATGCTGATCCGGCCGGTCAGCGGTGCCGTGATGCGGCTGAACTCGAGGTTGAGCTGGGCCGAGCGCATCGCCGCGTGCGCCTGCTGCAGGGTGGCCTCGGCGGCGCGCTGCAGCTGCACCCGCTGGTCCAGCAGCTCGCTGGAGGCGAAGCCGGTCTGGCGCAGGGCGGCGGTGCGCCCGATCTGCTTGTTGGCGAGGTCGAGCCCGGCGGTGGCGGTCAGCATCTGCGCCGTCGCCTGCTCCAGCGCGATCTGGTACGGCCGCGGATCGATCACGAACAGCAAGTCGCCCTTGTGCACGATCTGGCCGTCGGTGAAGTGGATCTCGGTCAGGTAGCCGCTGACCTGGGCGCGTATCTCGACCGACTCCACCGCCGAGAACTGGCCGCTGAAGCTGGTCCAGCCGGCGAGCGTGCGCTGCATCGGCCGGCTGACGGTCACCGGCGGCGGGGGTAGTGCCGCGGCCGGCGCCCGCGGCGCCGCGTGCAGCCATCCCGGCGTCAGCCCGCGCAGCAGGACGGCGCCGCCGCCCAGCAGAAGCACGAGGGCGATGGTGCCGATCCAGGCGGCGCGGCGGCTGCCGGCGGCGCCGCGAGGCAGGTCCCGGGGGGCGGCGATGGTGTCCAGCTGACCGGTCATCTCAGGTTCCTGAAGATCTTCTAGGGGTCGTCCGGTGGAGGGCTAGCGGAGAAGCTGCGAGAACAGGATGTCGATGAACTGGCGCAGCGGACGGTCGCCCTTCTCCAGGCGGGCGCGCAGCACCGCACCCTCCCAGGCGTTGAGCACGAATGTCGCCAGCTGCACCGGATCGACGTCAGAGCGGATCTCGCCGGCGCGTTGCGCCTCGGCGATGCAAGCCCCCATGCGCCGGCTCCAGCCGGCCAGGATCGCCGAGAGCTTCTGCGAGATGACGTCGCTGTGGTCGGACAGCTCGGCCGCCATGTTGCCGACCAGGCAGCCGCAGGTGAAGCCGATCTGCGCCATGTCGTCCGCGACCTGCTCGAAATAGCGGCGCAGCCGCTCGCGCGGCGCGAGCCCGGTCTCATCGAGGATGCGCAGCCGGTCGCAGGTTCCGTCCGACCAGTAATGCTCGAGGGCGGCGGCGCCGAGCGCCTCCTTGCTCTCGAAGTGGTTGTAGAACGAGCCCTTCGGAACGCCGGCGGCGTCGGTGATGTCCTGCACGCTGCAGCCGTTGAAGCCGGACTTGCTGAAGGTCCGCACCCCGGCCTCGAGCAGCCGCTCCCGCACGTCGCTGGATGTGCATCGCACCATGCCGCCCAATATGACCGGTCATCTCGGATTTTCAAGCGGCGCACCCGGCTTCAGCGCCGGAACTCCGGCCGCAGCGCGCCGTACAGCGCCCGGTAGCGCGCCAGCGGCCGCCGGTAGCCCTCGTGGCGCGCGGGATCGGACGCGATGACGTCGAGGATCGGAGGCTTCGCGCACACCGCCTCGGCCGCCTCGCCGGTAAGCGCGAGGCGCGCCAGTCGCGCCGCCCCGAAGGCGGGTCCGGCCTCGACGCCGGCATGACGGATCATCGGGATGCCGAGGATGTCGGCGATGATCTGGGTCCAGAACGCGCTGCGCGCCCCGCCGCCGACGATCGCGGCCTCGCCGATCGCGGTGCCGGCGCCGGCAAGGCAGTCCAGCGCGTCGGCGAGGCTGCAGGCGACGCCTTCCAGCACCGCCTGCACCAGCCGCCCCGGGGTGGTCGAGGGCGTGAGGCCGAACAGCACGCCGCGCGCCGACGGATCGTTGTGCGGCGTGCGCTCGCCGGTCAGGTACGGGAGGAACAGCAGCTCGCCGGCGTCGCTGCGCGGTCCGGCATACTGCGCCTGCGCCTCGGCCAGCAGCGCCGCCGGATCCTCGTGACCGAGCAGGCGCGTCGCCCAGGCCAGCGCGCCGGCGCCGTTCAGCACCGCCGCCGCCTGGAACCACAGGCCGGACAGCGCATGCGCGAACGCCTGCACCCCGCCGCCGGTCGACGGCCGGTAGCTGCCGGTGGTGACGAAGAGCTGCGCCGAGGTGCCGAGCGAGACGTAGGCGTCGCCGTCGCCGATCGCGCCGATGCCGATCGCACCGGTGGCCGCGTCGCCGCCGCCGCCGGCGACGAGGGCGTCGCGCCCGATGCCCCAGTCATCTGCGACCGCGTCCGTGACCGGACCACCAGCCCGGTCGCCCTCCACCAGCTCGGGCAGCCAGGCGAGCTCGACGCCGCAGGACGAGGCGCTCGGATGCGACCAGCGACGCGCGGCCTCGTCGAGCAGCAGGGTGCCCGCGGCGTCGCAGGGGTCGCTCTGATACAGTCCGGTCAGGCGCAGGCGCAGATAGTCCTTGGGCGGCAGCAGCCGACGGATCCGCGCGAACGTCGCGGGCTCGTGCCGCCGCAGCCAGAGCAGCTTGGCCGGCCAGAAGCTGGTCGACTGCGCCGCCCCGGCGCGCCGCGCGAACTCCGGCTCGGCCTCGGCCAGCGTCTCGACCTCGAGGGCCGCGCGGGAATCGTTCCACAGCATGGCCGGACGCAGCACCCGGTCGTCGCCGTCCAGCAGCACCAGCCCATGCATCTGTCCGGACAGGCCGACCGCGCGCACCCGGCCCAGGTCACGGCCGGCCTCGGCGCGGATCCGCTCGATGCCGGCGAGGACCGCCCGCCACCAAGCCTCCGGCGCCTGCTCAGACCAGCCGGGATGCGGCCGCTCGGTGTGCAGCGGCGTGGTCGCCTGCGCGAGCACGCGCTGGCGCATGTCCACCAGCACCGTCTTCACCGCTGAGGTGCCGAGGTCGATCCCGAGCATCGCCGCATCCGAGCCGAACGGCATGACTGACATCCCCACGGGCCGCCGCATCGGCGGGTTCGCCACGACGGCGGTTCGGCCCTATCTGCTGACGCGACCGGAGCCGCGTGCCACCTTCCGCTGGCCGATGCGTTGTCCGGCGACACCTCCATCAGGACGACGCACATGATCGATCGCAGCCAGATACGCGAGCACATGGAGGTCATCGGCGCCGATGGCGGCCATGTCGGGACCGTCGACCACGTCGACGGCGACCGCATCAAGCTCACCAAGTCGGATCGCGGCGCCGCCGGCCAGCATCACTTCATCCCGCTCTCGCTGATCGAGGAGATCGACGCCGACGCCGTCCGTCTCTCCTTTAAGGCCGAGCTGGCATCCCAGTTCTGGGAGAGCTGAACCGCGGCGAGGCGATCGCGGCCGGGTCAAGAGGCGGCGCGTGCCGTCTCGACCAGCGCCTCCACGTGGGGCAGCGCGGTGTCGAAGGCGCAGACCAGGCGGATCACGCCGCAGGCTTCGCCCTCCGCCACCGCCCAGCGATAGAACACGTAGCCAGCCGCCTCCAAGGCCGCGATCAGCGGCTGCGGCAGCAGCACGAACAGCTCGTTCGCCTCGACCGGCTGCACCAGGCTGACGCCGGGCAGCGACGACAGCCCGTCCGCGAGCCGCGACGCCGCCTGGTTGGCGCGGCCGGCATTGTGCAGCCACAGCCCGTCATCGAGGTAGGCGGCAAGCTGCGCGCTCAGGAAGCGCTGCTTCGACCACAGGTGGCCGGCACGCTTGCGCCTGCGCGCGAACTCCTGCGCCAGCCGCGGGTCGAAGAACACCACCGCCTCCGCCGCCAGCGCCCCGTTCTTGGTGGCGCCGAGCGAGAGCACGTCCACCCCCGCCCTCCAGGTGATCTCGGCCGGGGTGCAGCCGAGGAACGACACCGCGTTGGCGAAGCGCGCACCGTCCATGTGCACGCGCAGGCCGCTGGCGCGCGCCACCTCCGACAGCGCCGCCACCTGCGCGGGCCGGTAGCTGGTGCCCCATTCGGTGGCCTGGGTCAGGCTCAGCGCCGTCGCCGGGCTCTGATGCACGCCGGTGTTGCGTCGGCGCCTGATCGCGCCCTCCAGCGCAGCCGGGTCGATCCGGCCGTCCGGGCTCGGCAGGGTCAGCAGCTTGGCGCCGCCGGTGAAGAACTCGGGTGCCCCGCCCTCGTCGTTCATGACGTGGGCGACCTCGTCGCAGTAGATCGACCCGTACGGAGGCACCAGCGCCGAGAGCGCCAGCGCGTTGGCGGCGGTGCCGGTGGCGACCGGGAACACCACCGTCTCGGTCTCGAACAGCTCCGAGACCCGCTGCTCCATGCGCGCGGTCCAGGGATCGGCGCCGTATGAGCCGACCGCCCCCTGGTTGGCGGCCAGCACCGCCTCCATGACCCTGGGGTCGGCGGGCGAGACATTGTCGCTGCCGAAGTTCTTGCGTATCTGCGTCATGCATCCGTCCATGACGGCCATCCTGCCGTCCCGTCGGCGCAAGGTCCAGAACCCAGCCTGCATGAGCCAGATCCACACCCGCCTGATCGACGGCAAGCGGCGCGCCGCGGCGCTCACCGAAGAGCTCGGCGCCGAAGTGGCCGCGCTGGCGCGCGACGGCTTCGTCCCTGGCCTCGCGGTGGTGCTGGTCGGCGACGACGCCGCGAGCGAGGTCTACGTGCGCAACAAGGCGCGGCAGACCGGCGCCGTCGGCATGCGCTCCTTCTCGCACACCCTGCCGGCGAGCACGACGCAGGCCGAGCTGCTCGCCCTGGTCGCGCGACTCAACGCCGACCCGGCGGTGCACGGCATCCTGGTGCAGCTGCCGCTGCCGGCCGCGATCGACGCCGCGGTGGTCATCGACGCCATCGATCCGGACAAGGATGTCGACGGTCTCGGCCAGGTCAATGCCGGGCGGGTGGCACTCGATCGCCGCACCGACGGCCAAGGTAGGGGCGGCCAGGGCGCGCTGGTGCCGTGCACGCCGCTCGGCTGCCTGCTGCTGCTGCAGGCCGAGCTGGGCAGCCTGCGCGGGCTGCACGCGGTGGTGATCGGACGCTCCAACCTGGTCGGCCGGCCGATGGCGCAGCTGCTGCTGCACGCCGACTGCACCGTCACGGTCGCGCATATCCACACCCGCGACACCGCCGCCCTGGCGCGGCAGGGCGACATCGTGGTGGTGGCGACCGGCCGGCAGGGCCTGGTGCGTGGCCACTGGATCAAGCCCGGCGCCACCGTCATCGACGTCGGCATCACCCGGATCATGACCGGCGCCGGCAAGACCCGGCTGGTCGGCGACGTGGTGTTCGAGGAGATGCTCGGCGTCGCCGGCGCGATCACCCCGGTGCCGGGCGGGGTCGGGCCGATGACCATCGCCTGCCTGCTGAGCAACACCTTGACCGCGGCGATCCGGCAGCGGCGACGCGCGGGCGGGCTCAGCGGCTGAAGCCCCCGGCCGCTCAGCGGCTGAAGCCCACGACCTCCAGCAGGCTCACCTCGTAGCCGCTCTCCAGCTTCCTCAGCCTGAAGTCCTGGCGCAGCAGCAGGTAGGCCGCCTGGCCGTTGCCGGGTCGGAAGGCCGGGTTGCGCGCAAGCACCCGCGCCGAGCAGACCGCGTCGTCGCGGTCCCAGGCCGCGACGCCGGCCTGCGCGGACGGTTTCGGCAGCTCCAGCACCGCCTGGTCGGTCAGGCCGACGACGTACAGGTTGCGCGACCGGCTGGCCTGGTCGACGTAGGCGAGCACGTCGGGCTGGCCGCAGGGCGACCGCGCGCAGCCGGCCGCCGCCAGCGGGATGGCCAGCGGGATCGCCAGCGCCAGGCCCCGGCCGGTCGTGGGCCAGCTCATCCGCGCCGCCACGCGAAGCGTCGGTCGCGGACGGGTTCCGCCAGGATGTCCACGTGGTCGATGCCGCGCTCGGCCTGTATCGCCATCACCCGGTCGATCCCCGCC
>CAXTOC010000085.1:0-2644 GCA_964245725.1 uncultured Acetobacteraceae bacterium
GTACGAGGTCGCCGCCGCCCTGGAGCAGCAGCCGGACCTGGCCGGGATCTACACCGACGAGGACAGCCTAGACGGCGCCGGCCGTCGCTTCCGGGCGCTGTTCAAGCCCGGATGGGGCCCCGACATGCTGCTGGCCGGGGACTGCGTCGGCCAGCTGGTGCTGGTGCGCCGCACGCGTCTGGATGCCGTCGGCGGCCTGCGCCTGGATGCAGGCCTGTTCACGCGCTACGACCTGCTGCTGCGCGTGGTCGAAGGCCTGCCGCCGGGCTGGGTCATGCACATCCCGGCGGTGCTGTTCCACCGCGGACGCGCGCCCGGGCGCGCGCTGCCGGTTCCCCAGGTCGCCGCGCCCCGCCTGCACCCCGAACTGCGGCGCGTCCTCGACCGCCACCTCGCCGAGGTCGCCGCGCGGGAGGAGGCGCCGGACGGCGAGCGCTCGATCAGGATCGAGGATTTCCTCCTCGCCGGCGGCGTCTGGCCGCGCGCCCGCTTCACCGCGTCCGGATCGCCCGTCCTGGTCTCGATCCTCATCTCCACCCACGAGCAGCCGGCGCTGCTCGAGCGCTGCGTCGCCGGCCTGCTCGAGCGCACCGACTATCCGGCGCTGGAGATCATCGTCGCCGATCACGACAACCGCTCCTTGCAGGCCCGGCAGGCGCTGCGACGGCTGCAGCGCCATCCCGCCATGCGCATCATTCCGGTCGAGGGTCCCTTCAACTGGTCGGCCATCAACAACCGTCTCGCCTCGGAGGCGCGCGGCGAGATCCTGGTGCTGATGAACGACGACGTCGACGTGATCGCCACCGACTGGCTCGACGAGCTGGTGGCGCAACTCGATCGCCCGGCCGTCGGCGTCAGCGGCGCCTGCCTGCTCTATCCCGACGACAGCCTGCAGCATGGCGGCATCGTGCTGTCGCGAGCCTCGGCCAAGCACGTGCTGCGTTCGGCGCGGCAGGAAGCGGGCTACCTCGGGCAGCTGACGATGGTCCGCGACCTGTCGGCGGTCACCGGCGCGTGCCTCGCCGTGCGCCGGACGGTGTTCGAGGGCGTGGGAGGGCTGAGCGAGGCGCTGCCGCTCTCCTGCAACGACATCGACCTGTGCCTGCGGGTGAGACGGGCCGGTTTCCGCGTCGTGTGGAGCCCGTTCGCGCTGCTGCATCACGTCGACGGCGCCTCGCGCGGCCACGACCGGACCATACGCCAGCAGGCGAGCTTTCGCCGCTCGCTCGCCACCTTGCAGTCGAAGTGGGACGAGGCGATGCGGCACGACCCCTACCTGAACGCGAACCTGAGGGCGACCGACCATCACCTGCTGCTCGCCGAGCCGCCTCGCCGTGTTCCACCCTGGCATCGCCACACGCAGCAGGAGAGTGCGGATCCGCGATGCTAGAGAACGTCAAGCATTGGCTGCAGGACGAGCCGACGCAGAATTTCGGCGACTACCTGTCGGAATATCTTCTGCGGCGCCTGTTCATGCACGTCGTGCCGACCGAGCAGACCGTGCGTATCATCGGCAGCTGCATCGACGACATGTTCCTCCCGCCCGGCGAGCGGGTGCTGTTCTGGGGCTGCGGCCTGCGCGAGTCGGGCGGGCTGAGCGAGACCGCGCGTCCGCGCGCCGAGCTGCTCAGCGTGCGCGGGCCGCTCTCCCGCTCGGACCTGCGGCTCGGTTCCGCAACACCGATCGGCGACCCCGGCCTGCTGCTCCCGTTCCTGCACGCACCGGACCGTGCGCGGCGCCGGACGGCGGGACCGCTGCTGATCCCGCACTACCACGACAAGCGGAGCGACGCGGCGCTGCTCGATGTGTCCGGCTGCGACGTGGTGCTGCGTCCCAACATCATCGATTCGCTGTCGGCGATCGATGATTTCCTCGACCGCCTGGCCGAGGCGGACTTCGTGCTGGGCGGCTCGATGCACGCGGTCATCGCCGCGGTCGCCTACGGCGTGCCGTTCGGGTTCTGGGACAGCGGCGAGATCGACCTGCCCTTCAAGTGGGAGGACTTCGCAGGCTCGATCGGCATCCCCTGTCGCTTCCACCGCACGCTCGGTGCGGCGCGCGAGGAGTACGAGCGGATGGTGGCCGCGGCGCTGACGATCCCGCCGCTCTGGCCGATGCTGGCGGCCGCACCATTCCCGGTGCGGCCGGACATCTTCGTCCAGGTGCTGGCCGCGGACGTCGCGCGTCATGGCAGCGACGTGCTGCGCCCGCTGCCCGCTACCCCGGCGGTCAGGTGGCGCAGCCGGGTGGACACGCTGGTCGAGCAGGAGCGGGCGGAACTCGCGGCCGAGCGCGAGCTGGCCGCCGAGCTGCGCGGGCAGCTCGTCGAGGCCGAGCTGCAGCGCGCCCTCGATCGCACGGCGCTGGAGCAGGCCGAGGCGCAACGCGCGCGCGACCGCGAGAGCGACCTGCTGGAACGGTCGAACGCCGAGCAGGAAGCCGCGCGCGCGCGGGCCAGCGCACGCGAGTGGGAGGAGCAAACCCGTCTCGAACAGGAGATCGCCGAGGAGGTGCTGCAGCGGACGCGGGACGAGCTGTGGGAGGCGCGTGAACAAAACGATTCGTTGCGGGCTCAGCTCGAACGTCAGGCGGCGGAGATCGCGGCGTTGCCGCTGTCCATGACGCTGCCCCGCGGCTCGAGAC
>CAXTOC010000085.1:2654-9861 GCA_964245725.1 uncultured Acetobacteraceae bacterium
GCAGGTGCCGCCCGCAGGGATGCAGGCGGAAGCCGTCGACGCGAACCGCGCGCTCGCGGAGCTCGGCGCCCGCTACGACGCCCTGATCGGTTCCACCAGCTGGCGCGCGCTGGAGCCGCTGCGTCGTGCCGGCGGCAGCGCGCCCGGGTTGCGTCGTGGGCTGCGTCGCTCGCTCAGGCTGGTGCTGTGGACGGCGCGCGGCGAGACCCTCGGCCGGCTCAGGGAGCGCGACCGCATGGCGGCGAACGTCGCGCTGCTGAGGCGGCATCCGCTGTTCGATGCAGCCTGGTACGCCGCACGTCACGCCGCCCTGCTGCGACCGGGCCTCGACGCCGCAACCCACTATGCCTGGAGCGATCCCGAAGCCGGCTACGATCCGCACCCGCTGTTCGACGCTCGCTGGTACCTCGACCGGCTGCGCGCCAGCAGCGTCGACAAGACCGGCGCCGACGTGCCGCTGCTGCACTACATCAGGATCGGCGCCGCCGCGGGCCTGGATCCGCATCCGACGTTCGACACCGCCTACTATCTCGCCCAGCCCGGAGCGCCGCCGCCGGCGGGGGTGACGCCGCTCGAGCATTATCTCGCCCAGCCCGCGGGCGACGCGCGCGCGCCGAACCGGCTGTTCGACGCGCGCGGCTACCGCCTCGAACACATGCGCGACGAGACCGGCCCAGCGCTCGTGCACTATGTCGAGCGCGGAGAAGCGCTGGACCTCGACCCGCATCCCGCCTTCGACAGCCTCTGGTACCGCACGCGGAATCCTGATTGCGACCGGATCGGTCCGCTGGCGCATTGCCTGCGCGCCGGCGCGGTCAGGCGCACCCGGCAGTGGCCCGACGCGGTCGGCGAGCTCGAGCTCCTGCCGCTCGCCTTTCCCGCCACCGACGCGCCCGTGGTGTCGATCATCATACCGGCCTACCGCGCCTACGCGCAGACCTGCCGCTGCCTGCTGGCGCTGATGCAGAACACCATGGGCGGCCTCGCCTACGAGGTGATGCTGGCCGACGACTGCCCCGCCGATTCGATCGCGCCGCTGTTCCGCGACGTGGCGAACCTGCGCACCCACGTGAACCCGCAGAATCTCGGCTTCCTGCGCAACTGCAACCGGGCCGCGTCGCGGGCCCGCGGCGAGTACCTCGTCTTCCTCAACAACGACACCCTGGTCGGTCGCGACTGGCTGCGTCCGCTGGTCGCGCTGATGGCCGATCCCACGGTCGGCATGGTCGGCTGCAAGCTGCTCAACGCCGACGGCACGGTGCAGGAGGCCGGTGGCGCCATCCTCTCCGACGGCTGGGGTTGGCCGTACGGCGCCGGCGACCAGCCGACGCGGGGCGCCTACAACTACGTGCGCGAGGTGGACGTGGTGACCGGCGCCTGCTTCCTGGTCGGTGCGGCCGCCTTCGCCTCGCTCGGCGGCTTCGACGACCGCTACGCGCCGGCGTTCTACGAGGAGTTCGACCTCGCCATCGCGCTGCGCGAGCGCGGCCTGCGCACGCTCTACCAGCCGGCGAGCCAGGTGGTGCACCTGGGCAGCGAATCGTATGGCGTGGACGTGCGGGACCGCCAGTCGCTGAAGAACCACGCGCTGTTCGTCGAGAAGTGGCACGCCCTGCTGCCCGGCCAGCCGAACCGCGTCGCCTCGGCCTTCGTGGTGCGCGAGCATCGTGCGCCGCGCGGCGTGATCCTGGTGATCGACGACAAGGTGCCGGAATACGACAAGCACGCGGGCGCGGTCACGCTGTTCCAGTATCTCGGCCTGATGCACGAGCTCGGGCTGAAGGTGATCTACCACCCCTTCGACGGCGTGCCGCTGCAGCCCTACACCCGCGACCTGCAGCAGCGCGGCATCGAGGTGCTGCACGCGCCCGACACGCTGGCGGCCTGGCTCGACCGTGACGGCACGCAGGTGGATTTCATCTGGATCGCCCGGCCCTACGTGGCGGTGCCGACGCTCGACCTGCTGCGACGCACGACCGGCGCGCGCATCCTCTACTACACCCACGACCTGCACTACCTGCGCGAGATGCGCTGCTTCGAGCTGGACGGCAGCATCGCGGCCAAGGAGGAGCACGACCGCGTCAAGCCGATGGAGCTCGGCATCTTCGCCGTCGTGGACCGCGTGATGACGCCGAGCACCGAGGAGGCGCGCATCATCGCCGAGGCGGTGCCGCAGGCGCACGTCACCGTCGTCCCGCCTTACCTGTTCCCCGCGACCGGGCTCCCCGATCCCGCGAGCCTCGACTTCTCCGGTCGCGAGGCCCTCATCTTCGTGGGCGGCTTCGACCACACGCCCAACGTCGATGCCGCGGTCTGGCTGGCCCGCGAGATCATGCCGCTGGTCTGGCGCGAGCGGCCCGGCGTGCGCCTGCTGATCGTGGGCAACGTGCCGCCCGAGGCGGTGACGGCGCTCGCCTCGGAACGCGTCACGGTGACCGGCTTCGTGCCCTCGCTGGAGCCGTACTACGCGCGCGCGCGCATCGCCGTCAGTCCGCTGCGCTACGGGGCGGGCGTGAAGGGCAAGATCATCGGCAGCCTGCGCGCCGCCGTGCCCGTGGTCACCACCAGCGTCGGCAACGAGGGCATCCGGCTGCGCCACGGGGTCGAGGCGCTGATCGCCGACGACGCGGCCGGGATCGCGCGCGCCGTGCTCGAGCTGTGCGCCGACGAGGCGCTGTGCCGCAGCCTGGCCACCGCCGGCATGGCGGTGCTGGACCGGCAGTTCTCGGAGGATCGGGCGCGCTCGGTGCTGCTCGACCTGCTCGGCGACGATACCTGCGCGGTGTGCGGCGCGCGGCCGCGCTTCGCCGGCCCGCGCGGGGCGAACTGGCGCGAATCCTTCTCCTGCCTCGCCTGCGGCGCGCTCAACCGCACCGCGGCGCTGGCGGAGGTGCTGCTGCGTCCCTATCGCCGGCAGCGGCTCGTCACCCTGCGCGCGGCGCGCCCGAGCTTCGCCGCCTTGCGCGTGCACGAGTTCGGCTTCGTGGGTCCGGTGCAGGCCACGCTCGGCGACGCCGCCTCGTTCACCCGATCCGACTTCTTCCCCGACGTGGCGCCCGGCGGGATGGCGGCCAACGGCGTGCAGTGCCAGGACCTGCACGCGCTCACCCTGGCGGACGCGAGCATCGACCTGGCCATCAGCCAGGACGTGATGGAGCACGTGCCCGACATGGAGCGCGCCTGGAGCGAGATCCACCGCGTGCTGCGCCCGGGCGGCAGGCACGTCTTCACCATCCCCTACGGCGCCGAGCGCGCGCAGACGGTCCGACGTGCCGAGCTGCGGGACGGCGTGATCCGCCACATCCTGCCGCCCGAATATCACGGCGATCCGATACGCGAGGAGGGCGCCCTGGCGTTCTGGGACTACGGCGCAGACCTGCCGGAGCTGCTGCGCCGGATCGGCTTCGCCGTGACCGTGCACGCGGTGAGGCGGTCGGGCCACGAGATCCTGGTGTTCGAGACGGTCAAGCACCACGCCCTGCCGGACTAGCCGTTCGTCCGCTTCCCCGGCTCCGACGAGGATCGGTCGTCCATGGGCCAGTGCTGCATGAGCCGCCGCCTGCCGAGCTGCGTCGTCGGGCTCGATCGCCGCGATGATCCGCTTCCGGAGAGCCTCCCGCGATAGCTGGTCGACGGGTACGCCCGGGACGTCAGGTTACATCTCGATGGTGGAATGAATGAGGTTGACGAGTTTCCTCCGGTATGGCGCCGTCCTGAAGGAGCGGCTCGCGAGAACCGTCGCGGCCGCCGGTCGCCGCGTGTTTCACCCGGCTGTGGTCCTTCTGTTCGTCGCGGAAGGCCTCGTGATCCTGGCGAGGAATCCTGTCTGGCAGGACAGCGATGGCCTGATCGGGGCGCTGTTCTCATTGCAGCACATGACCTTGTTCTACTGGGGTCAGGACCGGTTCGCGAACGTCGTCCCGGCACTCGCGACCGCATTCGGCAATCCGACCGTCAACGTGACGGCGCAGCTGGTGCTGCGGACCGCCTCAGGCGTGATCGCTCCCCTGTTCGCCTGCATGTTCCTGGCCCGCGGCGTGCGGGATGCCTGGCTCGCGACGCTGTTGTCCACCGGGCTCTTCCTGATGTGCGCGCCCCACACGATGCAGCATGAGGCGTTCATCCAGGCGAGCCCGTACGGGACGTCGTTCGCGCTGGCGGGCATCGCCCTGCTGATGTTCCGGCGCGCCCTGAACGTGCGGCCGAGCTCGGCAACGCTGTGGCAGCTCGGCGCGACGATATGTGCCGCTGCCGCCTATTTCGTGAACGTCTCGCTGGTTCTGCTGACCGGACCTATCCTCCTGGGCGAGGTGCTGTTGTTCGGATCGGAGCTCGCGCTGGTGTTCGGCCTCGCGAGCCTGGGCGGGCTGGCGCTGTGCCTGATCGCCATGACCCGGTTCGCGGGCGATACGCCCACCCCGGGCGGCTTCGCGCGGACCGATGCGGGCCTGCTCGCCCTGGCCGGGGAGATGTTGGGCAAACCCGGGCGCTTCATTCTGACGATGCTGGGCGGGAGCGCGATCGTCTACCTGCTCGCCGGGCGGGGAAGGCGTGGTGGCAAGGACGCGGGACCTGCGGCGCATGCGGCGCTGGCGGCGTTCACCCTCGTCATCAGCGCGGTCGCTGTCTCGCTGAGCACCTGGGTCGTGCAGAACTCCTCGCACCCGCGCTACTTGCTGCCGGCCTACATACTGGCGGCTTCCATCGGCGGATCCGCGCTGTTTTCCTTCACCAGGCGCTTCGTGCGAAGCGGCGATGCCCTCGCGGTCGCGGGGAGCATCGTCCTGCTTCTTGCCACCGTGGCCAGACCTGCGCCCAGCCCCGCGTCCGGAATGATCGACCCGAAGAGACGTCCGGTTGCCGAAGCCGTCGCGGCGGTCGTTCTGCAACGCTCGCTGGATGGCGTGGAGGGCGACTACTGGGACGTCTGGCCGGCGGTGTTCCAATCCGAGCAGGAGCGGTATGACGCCGGCCTGCCTGTCGGCCGCATCCTCGGCGTGACCCTCCGCGGCGACGCTCGAAGAGCCGCTTTCGTCGCGCGCCTGTTCGAGAAGGGACGCCTCGACATCGCGTGCATCGATCCGAGCCCGGGCCACTGCAACGCCCTGGCCGTGGCGACCATGAGACCCCCCGCGACCGAGATGCGGGTCGACATGCCGCCCGTCCGCCTCCCGGATGGGCGGCTGTTGAGCTTTCTGACGATCGAGCTGGTGCGCGCTCCCTGACCCGTCCCCAGCGGCCCGGTCGGACCGGATCAGGCGCCCCGGCCGAGAGCCTGCCGCACGGCGCTTCGGCGCAGGCGCTTGAGCGGACCGAACGACCGCGCGCTCGCCTGCACCACCAGCTGCCGGTCCTCGAACCGGCTGGTCCCGGTGACCACGTAGCCCGCGCGCGCGAGCAGAGCCTGCAGCTCGGCCTCCGACAGCGCGTTGACCCAGCCGAAGCCGGCGCGGTCCACCGTCCACAGTTCGGGCGCGCAGTAGGTCAGCAGCAGGTGCTCGGCGTAGCGGTGCAGCCGGGTCAGCAGCAGCCCCGGCTCGACGATGTACTCCAGCACCCCGAGCATCACCGCGACGTCGCAGCGCAGCAGCGCGCGTCGCGGCAGCCGGCCCCGGTTCAGCTCGCAGCGCTCGGTGTCGGCGGTCCAGGCGCGAAGGTCCGCCGGCAGGTAGCGCGTGCCCGGCTGGAGCTGCGCGCGCAGCGCCTGCCTGCCGCAGCCGATGTCGCAGACCCAGGCGCGGCCGCGCAGCAGCGGCCCCACCGCACTCGCGCGGCCGTCCCAGAACGGCAGGTAGCTGTCCGGGTCCGCCCAGCGCGCCGCGTCGGTCACACGCCGCGCCACGCTGTCGCGACGTGCCGCGACCTGCTCCGCCTCGTTCATCCCACGGTCCAGCTCTCCGCACCCTCGTGCGTCAGGTGCACCCCGCCGGCGCTGCCGCCGGCCTGGCTCAGCGCCTGGATCAGCCCGACGCGCCGCTCGGCGGGCGCGATGAACATCATGAACCCGCCGCCGCCGGCACCCGACACCTTGCCTCCGGTGGCGCCGGCCGCGAACGCCGTCCGCATCAGCGCGTCGATGCGCTCGCTGCTGATCCCCCGGGCGGTGCGCTTCTTGGCGAGCCAGGAGCCGTTGAGGATGTCGGAGATGCGACCGATCTGCCCGCGCAGCAGCGCATCCTTCATCTCCTGGGCGTCGCGCTTCAGCCGGTGCAGGCCCTCCAGCGCGTCCGAGGCGTGTTCAGTCATGTTGCGGGTCTGCTCCTCGATGATCCGCTCGGAGCGGCGGGAGACTCCGGTGAAGCAGATCACGAGGCTGATCTCGAGCTCGTTGAGGATGGCGGGCGACACCCGCAGCGGGTTGACGATGACCCGGTCGCCCGACAGGAACTCGATGAAGTTGATGCCGCCGAAGCTCGCGGCGTACTGGTCCTGCTTGCCGCCGGCGAGGCCGAGCTCGACCCGCTCGATCTCGAAGGCGAGGTGCGCCACCTCGTAGGGGCCGAGCGGCAGGCGCATGGCCTCGCGGAACGCCTCGACCAGGGCCACGCACAGCGCCGAGCTGGAGCCGAGCCCGCTGCCGGGTGGGGCATCGACGAAGGAGGTCACCCGGCAGGGCCGGATCCGGCCCCCGTCGAACTGCCGCGCCATGCGGCGCAGCACGCCCGCATGCAGCACCAGCCTCGCCCGGGCCAGCGCCGCGTCGTCGGCCGGCAGCGCCTCCTGCACGTCGAGGTCCGGGGCGATCAGGTGCACTTGCTCGTCAGTCGAGGGGGTGATGATGGCGTAGGCATACCGGTCGATGGTGACGTTGAGCACCGCACCGCCATGCTCGTCGCAGTACGGGCTGAGATCGGTGCCGCCGCCGGCCAGCCCGAGCCGCAGCGGCACCCGGGACCGCACGATCCCCGGCCAGCCCTCGATGCCGGCGCCGACCGCGCGCCTCATCGCGCGCGCGCCAGCAGCGGTGCGGCGAAATCGGCGAGATCGCCGCCCTCGAACAGGTGCGCCTCGATGCCTGCCGCCGACGCCGCGGCGAGGTCGCGCGGATGATCGCCGATCAGCAGGCAGCGCCGCGGGTCCAGCTCCCAGCACCGGATCAGGTCGAGGATCATCCCCGGCTCCGGCTTGCGCCAGTCGGAGACAACGCGGTAGTGCGGCACCACCGCTTCGGGATGGACCGGGCAGTAGCGCAGGTCGTCCACCGTGC
>CAXTOC010000086.1:0-9827 GCA_964245725.1 uncultured Acetobacteraceae bacterium
CCCCCCCGGCGCCGGCAAGACCACCGCGCTCGCCAATTCCGGCCTCACATTCCCGCTCGCTGATGCCAAGGGCCCCCTCAAGGGCGTGGGCGGCACCCGCAACTGCGACTGGTGGTTCACGGACGACGCGGTGCTGATCGACACCGACCGGCTGGACGCGCAGGCGGTGCTGGCCGAGGCGCTGCGCATCGTGCGGGCGAGCGGAATCACCCGCGGCCAGGACCCGCACCCCGCCGGCATGGCCTGAGCGCGCCGCCGAGCCGGGGTTGAATCTTGACAAAATCGTGCGCGGGGTGTTCCTCGCGCGCAAACGGGCCTCGCAGGCTCCGGGCAGGTGTCCGGTGCGGCCGCGAGAGCAAGACGCGCTGCCGCAACCACATCCGCGGCAGGGCGCAGGACCGTCCGCCGGGCAACCTGCTCCGGCGCCGACAGAGGAACGTGACGACCACATGGCATCAGCCGCCCTAGCACGCACCACCGACGATCATTTCGCCGGCGAAGATTTCGCGACCCTGCTCGACGAGACCCTCGGCCGGGACACCGGCTTCGACGGTTCCGTCGTCACCGGCCGCGTCGTACGACTGACCGACGAGTTCGCCATCGTCGATGTCGGGCTGAAGAGCGAGGGCCGCGTCGCGCTCAAGGAGTTCGGCATCCCCGGCGCACCGCTCGAGGTGAAGCCCGGCGACGTCATCGAGCTCTATGTCGAGCGCTACGAGGACCGCGACGGCTCCATTGTGCTGTCGCGCGAGAAGGCGCGCCGCGAGGAGGCCTGGACCAACCTGGAGAAGGCGTTCGAGGGCAACCAGCGCGTCAACGGCACCATCTACGGCCGGGTCAAGGGCGGCTTCACCGTCGATCTGGGCGGCGCGATGGCGTTCCTCCCCGGCAGCCAGGTCGACATCCGCCCGGTGCGCGACGTGGGCCCCCTGATGGGCACGCCGCAGCCGTTCCAGATCCTCAAGATGGACCGCGCCCGCGGCAACATCGTGGTCTCGCGCCGCGCGGTGCTGGAGGAGACCCGCGCCGAGCAGCGCTCCGAGCTGATCCAGGGCCTCAAGGAGGGCATGATCCTCGACGGCGTGGTCAAGAACATCACCGACTACGGCGCCTTCGTCGATCTCGGCGGCGTCGACGGGCTGCTGCATGTGACCGACATCGCCTGGAAGCGGATCAACCACCCCTCCGAGGCGCTGCAGATCGGCCAGGCGGTGCGGGTGCAGGTGATCCGCTTCAACTCCGAGACGCAGCGCATCAGCCTGGGCATGAAGCAGCTCGAGGCCGACCCGTGGGAAGGGGTGGCGATCAAGTACCCGCCCGGCGCGCGCTACAGCGGCCGCGTCACCAACATCACCGACTACGGCGCCTTCGTCGAGCTCGAGGCCGGGGTCGAGGGGCTGGTGCACGTCTCGGAGATGTCCTGGACCAAGAAGAACGTCCATCCGGGCAAGATCGTCGCCACCTCGCAGGAGGTCGACGTCATGGTGCTCGACGTGGACAGCTCGAAGCGGCGCATCTCGCTCGGCCTCAAGCAGGTGCAGCGCAACCCGTGGGAGCTGTTCGCCGAGGAGCACAAGGTCGGCTCGACGGTCGAGGGCGAGATCCGCAACATCACCGAGTTCGGCCTGTTCGTCGGCATCTCGGCCGACATCGACGGCATGGTGCACATGTCCGACCTGTCCTGGGACGAGGCCGGCGAGGCGGCGATGGCGCACTACGAGAAGGGCCAGGTGGTCCGCGCCAAGGTGCTCGACGTCGACATCGAGAAGGAGCGCATCTCGCTCGGCATCAAGCAGCTGCACGACGACCCCGCCGCCGACACGCTGTCGCGCGTCAACAAGGGTGCGGTGGTGACCTGCATCGTCACCGCGGTGCAGGCCAACGGCATCGAGGTGAAGGTCGACGACGTGCTGAGCGGCTTCATCCGCCGCGCCGAGCTCGCCCGCGACAAGGCCGACCAGCGTCCGGAGCGCTTCGCCGTCGGCGAGCGCGTCGACGCCAAGGTGATCTCGGTGGACCGTGCGGCACGCAAGCTCTCGCTCACCATCAAGGGACGCGAGGTCGAGGAGGACAAGGCGGCGATCAACGAGTACGGCTCGTCCGACAGCGGCGCCTCGCTCGGCGACATCCTGGGGGCCGCCATCCGCAGGCGCAACCAGACCACGGAGTGATCCTCGGCGCTCGCGCCGGAGGTGTGGAGGGAGGGGCGGTGCCAGCGATGGCGCCGCCCCTCTCTCGTGTGATACCCGCCCCTAGAGCATGATCCGATCGCATGGGCTCACGGATCATGCTCTAGCCTATTGTCTTGATGGGCATCTTTACCCGACCCAATGACTCCGTTCGATCGGATGATGCTCTAGCGTGTCAGCGTGCAGAGCCTGGTGGGGACGGCGATGATGTTGCCGGTCACCGCCTCGCATCCCGCGCGGTGCAGGCCGTAGCTGGCCAGAGCCCGGTCCGCGCCCTCGCTCGCCTTGTCGAAGTACGGCGCTTCCACGCCGTAGAGATGCACCGGCTGTGCGGCGATCGCCGCACGGATGCGGTCCTGCATCGCCCCGCCGTGCCAGGGCTGGGTCAGGTTGTTGTTGGTGCCGAGGAAGCGCACCCGGTCCGGCTCGAACAGCGCCAGGTAGGACAGCGGCGCGGGATCGAGCAGCAGCACCAGCGCATCGTCGGGCAGGCGGGGGACCTGCACGCTGAGCGGCTGGCCGCCCGGCTGCGGCAGCCGGCCCCAGTTGGGGTAGACGGTGGTCAGGCGGAGTGCGACCAGCAGCAGCACCGCGCCGCCCAGCACCGCGCGGCGCGCAGGTTCCGCCGGCGCGAGCTCGAACGCGAGCATCGCCAGCATGGTGGCACTCAGCAGTTCCAGCACCGAGAGGTAGCGGAAGATGGAGAATTGCACCTCCCACAGCACGAACGACACCACGAAGAACACGCCGGCGAAACGCCCGATGCCGCGTGCGCCGGCGGGGCGCCGCAGGCCGCGCAGCAGGAGCAGGCAGGTCGCCAGCAGGGCGAGCGCGATCCGCGGGTCGCGCATCGGCTGGTCCAGCTCGGTGACCAGCGGCGCGCGCCGCGCCGCCCACAGCAGCGGGTAGAGCAGCCAGTGCAGCGCGTCGTGCGGCAGGAAACGGCGGTCGACGAAGTCGCCGGGCCATGCCAGCGGCGAGCGGAACACGTCGTTGTAGAGCGGGAACAGCGGGTTGCCGGAGAACTGCCACAGCCGCCACCACCACCAGCCGCCGATGGCGAGCGCGCCGAGGACGGCGCCGGCGCAGAACAGCAAGGCCATGCGCAGGCGAAGCAGCGGGAAGAGGTCCGAGCGCGCCAGCACCGCCGCCACGAGCCCGATCGTCACGTTGGAGAAGGTGAGCTTCAGCCCGAGTGCGACGCCGACCAGCAGGCCAGGCAGCAGGTGGACGAGCGTCTCCCGGCCGCCGCGCGGCAGGCTCCCGTCGAGTGCCGCCTGGGCGTGGCGCAGCAGCAGCAGCATCGCGCCCAGCACCAGCGAGCAGGGCACCATGTCGCTCATCGAGGTGGCCAGCACCGAATGGGTCGCGGCCCCGGTGGCCGAGACCGCCACAGCGACCAGCGCCAGCAGGCGCTCGGTCACGTTGCGCGCGCCGATCAGGCGCAGCGTGACGAGGAAACAGAGTGCGAGGGCCACGGCGGTCGGCAGCGCCAGCAGCAGGTGGAGTTGGTGGACGTGGCCGACGTGGCGGGCCAGCAGGTAGTAGGGGATGTCGATGGTGGGCGGCAGGAAGCCCTGGCTCTGCGCCGCCGCGAGATCGCGTCCCCACTTGCCGTGCAGCAGCGCGAAGGGACCGTACAGGTGGTAGTTGAGCAGGTCGTAGGAGGCGTCACCGCGCAGCCGCCACGCCGTCTCCTCGGTCCAGGCGAGCAGCAGCAGCAGGGATATCGCGACCTGGTGCCGAGCCAGCCGTCGCAGGATCCGGGACGTCATGCGCCTCGCCGCCGCTTGACGGCAAACGCGCCGCGCGCGACAGGGCGCTCATGAACGTCGCCGATGCCGTCAACCGAGCGGATAGCTGGCTGCTCGAACGGGTGTTCCAGCCCCTGGCCGATCGGCTCGGGGAGAAGCCGAGCGCGTTCGATATCGGCATGAGCATGCAGCTCGGCGCCATCGTGCTCGATGCCGCCGCCGTCGTCGCCATCTTCATGGCCGGCGACCTGAGCGTGGAGTCCGCCCTCTGGAACGGCCTGACCTGGGCGCTCGGCTTCGCCTTCTACCTGTCGATCAACCGGATGCGGCCGCTGGTGCGTCCGGGGCACGCCAATCCGCTGCGTTTCATGCTGCAAGGGTTCCGGCCGCTCTCGGTGCCGTTCCTGCTCTACAGCCTGTTCCAGGCCGGCGCCGCGCACCCGCCGTTCCGCATGGCGATGCAGTTCAACGCGCTCGCCAACCTGGTGTTCGTGGTCGGGCTGTACCTGGTCTCCACCCAGCCCAAGCCGCCGCGCCAGCGCCAGGCGGTGCGGTCGGGGTGGCAGCAGGAGGCGGGGGGACCGATCTGAGGAGCGGCCTCAGAAGTCGATGCAGCGGCCCTTGACGGTCCAGTCGCCGTAGCGGGTCGGATCGCGCTCCTTTGGGCCGCCGATCTCGCGCGCGGGCGCGGCGGGCGGCCGGTCCGTCTGCGCGGGCGGCAGTTCGGCGGCGTCGGCATCGGGCGTGGTATTGTCCATGGCTGAGACATAGACCATCCGCACAGGCTTTCAACGTGGCGTGCCCTGTCGCCGGCCGCCGCTACTGTATCGTGTAGCCGCCATCCACCACCAGGTTCTCGCCGTTGATCATCGCCGCCGCACCGCTGGCCAGGAACAGGGCGGCCATCGCGATCTCGTCGGGGCGGGCGAAGCGGCCGGTCGGTATCTTCTGCCTGAACAGCGTGCCCTTCTCCCCGGCCCAGGCCTGCCGGCCCAGCTCGGTGTCCACCACGGTCGGGCTGATCGCGTTGGTGTTGATGCCGCGCGGTCCCCACTCCAGCGCCAGCGTCCTGGTCATGCTGACGATCGCGGCCTTGCTCGCGCTGTAGGCGACGTGCTCGTGCAGCGCGACCAGCGAGGCCTGCGAGGCGATGTTGATGATGCGCCCCCGGCCGCGCTGCAGCATCAGGCGGCCGACCAGCTGGCACATCAGGAACGGCGCCTTCAGGTTCACCGCCAGCGTCTGGTCCCACTCGGCCTCCGCCAGCGTCTCCGCCGGCGCCAGCCGCACGATTCCGGCATTGTTGACCAGCACGTCGATCTTGCCGAAACGCGCCGCCACCGTGGCCAGCGCCTGTTCGAGCGGGACGCGGTCGAGCAGGTCGACGGCGCAGCCCAGGTGCCCCGAGCCCGGCAGCGCCGCCGCGACCGGGTCCACCTCGGCCACGCGGTCGATCAGCACCAGGGTGGCGCCACGCTCGGCCAGCGCCTGCGCGATCGCGTGCCCTATGCCGCTCGCACCCCCGGTGACGAGGGCGACCTGGCCGGTGAGGTCGAAGGCGGCCTCGAAGTTCGACATGCTTCCTACTGCTCGGCGTAGTGCCCGGAGGCGAGGTTCTGCTTCACCACCCCGGGCAGGTCGGCGACGAACTTCTGCGGCGAGACGAACATCTGCTGGTAGTAGTGCGCGACGTTGTCCTTGGTGATCTCGGGCATGACAAACATCGCGAGTGCGGGGATCGACTTGCCCTGCACCTGGTCGACCGCGACCTGCGTCGCCATGCCGAGCTCGAGCGGGCCGTCCTGCAGGTTGGTCTCGAGCAGGGTGCCGTCGCGCACCGCGCGCATGCCGTCCTTGATGCCGTCGACGCCGGTCACCGGGATCTTGCCGGCCAGCCCCTTCTCCTTGAGCGCCTGTATGGTGCCGATCGCCATGTCGTCGTTCTCGGAGATCACGCCGCTGATCTTGCTGCCGTAGCGCGACAGGAAGTCCTGCGCCACGCTGTAGGCCTCGGTGCGCTTCCAGTTCGCCGGCTGGATCGCGAGCAGGGTCACGCCCGGAGTCTTCGCCAGCACGTTGCGTATGCCCTTGGTGCGGTCGATCTCGCCGGACTGCCCGAGCGGTCCCTGCAGCACCACCACGCCGCCCTTGCCGCCGATCGCGTCGATGAGGTGCTGCGCCTCCTGCTCGCCCGCCTTGACGTCGTCCGGTCCGACATAGGAGACCGCGCTCTTCTGCGCCTCCGGGTTGACCGTGAGGTTGGTGATCACGACCGGGATCCCGGCGGCCTTCGCCGCCGCCACCTGCGGCGCCAGCGTCGCCGAGTTGACGGCGGCGATGACGATCGCGTCGACCTTCTGGTTGATGAACTGCTGGATCTGCGAGATCTGCCCGTTGACGTCCATGTGCGCCGAATTCCACAGCACCTTGGCATGGTTGGCGCGCGCGATCGACTCGACACCCTGCTTGCCCGCCGAGATGAACGAGCTCATGTCGTAGACGGTGACGCCGATCACCGGCTGCTCCTTGCTCGCCAGCGCCGGCCCCGCCGCCGCCATCGTGCCGAGCAGGCCGCACCCCGCCAGCGCCGCCTTCATGCCGAACCCGTTCTTCATGTTTCCTCCGGTTCTCGTTGACGTTCAGTCGTCGGTGCGGTGCGTGATGCTGTCCACGAACACCGCGCCGATGATGATCAGGCCCTTCACGATCAGCTGGTAGAAGGGCGAGACGTTGATGATGTTGAGCCCGTTGTCGAGCACCCCGATGATCAGGAAGCCGAAGATGGTGCCGATCAGCGAGCCGCGGCCGCCCATCAGGCTGATGCCGCCGATCACCGCCGCGGCGATCGCGTTCAGCTCGTAGCCGGTGCCGGTATTGGCGATGCCGGCGGTGGCGCGCGCCGCCAGCAGCACCCCGGCGAGTCCGGCCAGCGTGCCGGAGATGGTGTAGACCGCGAAGCGCGTGCGAAGCAGGCTGACGCCGGCGACGCGGGCGGCGTGCGCGTTGCCGCCGACGGCGTAGATGTGCATGCCGAACCTGGTCCGCGCCAGCACCACCCACGACACCAGCACCACCACGATCATCACCACGACCGGGATCGAGATCGCGCCGATGGTGCCCGACAGCGACAGGAACTGGTCCGACAGGCCGGAGATCGGCTGGCCGTCGCTGAACACGAAGGCGAGCCCGGAGGCGACCGTCATGTTGCCCAGCGTGGCGACGAACGGCGGCACCTTGGCGAACGCCACCAGCAGCCCGTTGAAGGCGCCGATCGCCGCACCCGCGAGGATGCCCAAGCCCACCGCCTCCGCGCAGGTCAGCGCGCCGTCGTTCTGCGCGAACAGGGCGGCGACGACGCCGGCGAGGCCGACGATGCTGCCCACCGACAGGTCGATGCCGCCGGTCAGGATCACGAAGGTCGCACCCGTCGCCAGCAGCGCGTTCGCCGCCACCTGGATCAGGATGACGTTCATGTTCGACACGGTCAGGAACGACCGGTTGGATACCGCGAGCGTCACCAGGAACAGGAACAGGATGATGACCAGGGCGTAGCGCAGCGCGAAGCGCATGAGCTGCCGCGCGTCCAGCCCGTGCCGGAGCCGGGCCGGAGCTCCCGCCGCCTCAGTCAGCTGCATCGGACTCTGCACCGTTCGGCCTCCCCATCGCCAGGCGCAGGATGCGCTCCTGATCCAGCTCGTCCTTGTGCAGCTCGCCCATGATCCCTCCCGCGCGCATCACCAGCACCCGGTGCGACAGGTTGATCAGCTCCGGCATGTCCGACGAGGCCAGCAGGATCGCGACCCCCTGCGCCGCGAGGTCGTTGATCAGGCGATACAGCTCGGAGCGGGCGCCGACGTCGATGCCCCGCGTCGGCTCGTCCAGGATCAGCACCCGCGGGACGCCGGTGACCAGCCAGCGCGCCAGCGCCACCTTCTGCTGGTTGCCGCCCGACAGCGTGCCGACGCGCTGCCCCAGGGTCGAGTACAGCACCTGGGTGCGCTTGAGCACGTCCAGCGCGCGGCTGCGGCGCGCGGGGTTGTCGATCAGCCCGCCCATCCCGGTGAAGCGGTTGAGGTGCGGCAGCGTGACGTTGTCCAGGATCGACAGCGAGGTCAGCACCCCGGCGAGCTTGCGGTCCTCCGGCACCATGGCCATGCCGCGGCGGATCGACTCCGCCATGCGCCCCAGCGGCAGGGCGCTGCCGTCGAGCTCGACCTCACCGGTGGCGTCGCGCAGCCCGAACAGCCCCTCCAGCATCTCGCTGCGCCCGGCGCCGACCAGGCCGCCGAAGCCGAGGATCTCGCCCGGGCGCAGCGTGAACGAGACGCTCTGGTGGTAGCCGGCGACGCGCAGCTCGCGCACGCGCAGCACCGGTGCGGCCTCGTTGCGCTCGAGCTTGCGGTCGGGAAACAGCTCGGTGATCTCGCGGCCGACCATGTGGGCGATGATCTGGTGCTCGCTCAGCGACGAGGTCGCCTCGTGCCGGATGATGGCGCCGTCGCGCATGATCGCCACCGTGTCGGAGATCGCCTCGATCTCCTCCATGCGGTGGCTGGTGTAGAGGATGCAGGTGCCGCGCGCGCGCAGCAGACGGATGACCCGGAACAGCTGCTCGGTCTCGCGCGAGGAGAGCGACGAGGAGGGCTCGTCCATCAGCACGATGCGGCTGTCCCACGAGGTCGCCTTGAGGATCTCGACCATCTGCGTCGCGGCGAGGCCGAGGGCGTGCATCGGCATCGCCGGGTCGAGGTCGAGCCCGACGCCGGCGAGCATCTCCGCCGCCTGGCCGATCATCGCGCGGCGGCGGACCAGGCCGAACGGTCCGGTGGTCTCGTGGCCGATCAGCAGGTTCTGCCACAGCCGCATCTGCGGGATCGGTGCCAGCTCCTGGGGGATGATCGAGACGCCGTGCGATTGCGCCTGCTTCGGATCGAAGCGGCGGATCCGCGTGCCGTGCAGCGACAGCGCGCCGCCGTCGGGGGTGAGCTGGCCCGAGATCAGCTTGAACAGGGTGGACTTGCCCGCACCGTTCTCGCCGGCGAGCACGTTCACGCTGCCGGTCATGAAGCGCACCGTCACGTCGCGCAGCACCGGTACGCCGTCGAAGCTCTTGGACAGCCCCTCGCAGGCGATCGCGACCTCGGGGGCTGGCGCCGAGGCCGGAGACGCCTCGCGCGATCGCGGGCTCGCGGGCGCCATCGCGGCGGTCATCCCCGGCAGGGGCGGGCGCGGGCGCGTCGCGTGCACGGCCACGCCAGCAATACGTCCCCGGCGCGCGGGCCGGACCCCGGATGGTTCATCATTGCTCTCGGCGGCCGGCGAGGGCGACGTCCCGGCCGGTGAGGCGGAACGCTATGCCCGCGGTTCGTAGCGTGTCAAATCGCGCGGCCACGGATCGGTTGATCGGCATCGGACGCATCGCTAACTACATGGGATGCTGATCCCGCTGCCGTCGCGTCCCCCTGTCGGCGTCGCACGCGAACCGGTCGCCTTCTACAGCGAGCGGCTCGATGCCGACCACGCGCGCTTCAGCGCCGCGTCGCGCAGGGCCACCCGACGCTTCGGGATCTACGCCGTGCTCGGCGCCGCACTGGTCGTCGGCGTCGGCGTCTGGGGTTTCGGCAAGGAGACCAACACCAGGAACGTGCCGATCCGGCCCGTGACCAGCGGGGGCCCGCCCGCGCCCGCAGCGACGCCCGGCTCCGCCGTGATGGTGGTCATCCGTCCAGGCTGAGCCGGGCCGCGGACCCGCGCCGTGATCGACCGGCGCTCTCAGGTAATGCGACAGAAATGCACCGTGCGACCGACAAACGGTCGAGGAACGCAGGGTGGTGCCGACACTCGGAATTGAACCGAGGACCTACTGATTACGAATCAGTTGCTC
>CAXTOC010000087.1:0-4904 GCA_964245725.1 uncultured Acetobacteraceae bacterium
CATCTGGTGGTGATCGGCGGCAGCTATGTCGGGCTCGAGTTCGCGCAGATCTATCGGCGCTTCGGCAGCGACGTGAGCGTCGTCGAGCGTGGACCGCGCCTGATCGCGCACGAGGATGAGGACGTCTCCGACGCGGTGCGCGACATCCTCGAGCGCGAGGGCGTCGCGGTGCACCTGAGCGCCGGCTGCATCGGCCTCCAGCCGAGCCCCGACGGGATCGCCGTGAGCCTGGATGGCGCGCCCGCGATCTGCGGCTCGCACGTGCTGCTGGCGGTCGGACGGCGCCCGAACACCGACCAGCTCGGTCTGGACCGGGCGGGGGTGGCGGTGGACGCGCGCGGCTTCATCGTGGTCGACGACGCGCTGCGCACGAGCGTGGAGGGCATCTGGGCGCTCGGCGACTGCAATGGCAAGGGCGCATTCACGCACACCTCTTACAACGACTTCGAGATCGTCGCGGCGAACCTGCTCGACGGCGAGCACCGCCGAGTGAGCGACCGCATCCCGGGCTACGCGCTCTACCTCGACCCGCCGCTCGGCCGCGTCGGCCTGACCGAAGCGGCGGCGCGACGGTCGGGCAGGCCGGTGCGGGTCGCCACGCGGCCGATGAGTCGGGTCGGGCGGGCGGTGGAGAAGGGCGAGACGCTCGGCTTCATGAAGGTCGTGGTGGACGGCGAGACCGGTCAGATCCTCGGCGCCTCGATCCTGGGTCCGGGCGGCGACGAGGCGATCCACGGCGTGCTCGACATGATGAACGCCAAGGCGCCCTACACGACGCTCGAGCGCGCGGTGCCGATCCATCCGACCGTCTCGGAGCTGATCCCGACGGTGCTCTCGGAACTGCACTCCTAGCAGGTCAAGGCAAGGCTCTTCCGGCATCCTGCTCGCCCCGTGCTGCTGGCCGCGAATGTCTTCACCGTGGCACGGCAACCCCCCGGCGCATTAGGCTCGGCCGATGCACGATCACGACCAGCACGTCGCCGCGTCGCGGGCGTTCGTCTGCCTGAATTGCAGCGCCGGGCTCGCCGGGCGCTGGTGCTCAAGCTGCGGTCAGTCGGAGGAGGCGCGTCACCGCTCGCTCCGCCACTTCCTGGCCGAACTCGCCGAGGTGCTGACCCATGCCGACAGCCGGCTCTGGCGCACGCTCGGCCGCCTCGCCTTGAGGCCCGGCTACCTCACCCGCGACTACCTCGAGGGTCGCCGAACCTCGCAGCTGCCGCCGCTCCGCCTGGTGCTGATCGCGCTGTTCCTGCTGTTCACCGTGGCCTCCCTGCTCGCGCGTCCGATGCACGTGCCGCGGATCCCCGCCGGCGACCTCGCCGAGGTGCAGCACGAGATCTCGAACAGCGCAGGCGACCTCAAGGAGGCGCGGAGCACCATCGGCAGGAGCGCGCAGGCTCGCGACGTCGATCGGTGGGTCCGCGCGCGGGTCTCGCGCGCGGTGGCCGAACCCGCAGAGCTCGTGCGCTTCATCGCCGACTGGGCGGAGCGCTTCGCGATCCTGATGCTGCCCGCCTCCGCGCTGATGCTTGCCTTGCTGTTCCTCGGCCGTGGCTTCACGCTGTTCGACCATCTCGTCTTCTCGATGCACTCGATCACCGCGAGCGCGGTCGTGGTGCTCGCGGTAATGCTGGGCGACTGGGCGCATCTCGGTGCGGCGAACCTGCTGCTGCTGCTGCCGCCCGTGCACCTGTTCACACACATGCGCGGCGTCTACGGCACCGGCATCCTCGGCACGCTGTGCCGCATGGCGCTGCTCGGTCTCGGCTCCATCGTGATCTTCGGCCTGCTGGTGGCCTCGCTGGTCCTGCTCGCCCTCACCGTCGGCGGCTGATCGCGCTCAGGCGTCCACGCCGGGGATGGTGACGCGCGTCGGGTAGTGGTCCCGGTCGGTAGACGGCGCGACCGCCGCGCAGCCCGACCGGGTCAGGCAGAACGAAAGCCGGTCCCGGCCGTTCGCCTGTCTTGGCCGGTTTGCAGGAGCAGGGGACCGATGAGCGACGATCCGCGGAAAAGCAATCAACAGGCGCCGATCGAGGAGTCGCCGCAGGAGCGGCCCGGTCTCGAGGCGAGGATGCAAAACAAGCCGGATCACGGCGAGCAGAGCTATGTCGGCAAAGGGCTGCTGATGGGCAAGGTGGCGCTCGTCACCGGCGGCGACTCGGGCATCGGCCGGGCGGTGGCGATCGCCTACGCGCGGGAGGGGGCGGACGTCGCGATCTCCTACCTCGCGGCGGAGGCGGAGGATGCCGCGGAGACCGAGCGTTGGGTGAAGCAGGCAGGTCGTCGGGCGCTGCTGCTGCCCGGCGACATCAGGAACGCGGCCTGGTGCCGCGAGATGGTGGCGCGGACCGTGCGGGAGCTCGGTGGCATCGACGTGCTGGTGAACAACGCGGCGGCGCAGACCGTGAACGAGGAACTGGACGACCTGACGGAGACGGACCTCGAAGGCGCGTTCGCCGCCAACGTCTTCGCCATGGTCTATCTCGCCAAGGCTGCCGTTCAACACATGCGGCCGGGCGCTGCGATCGTGAACACCACCAGCGTGCAGAGCAAGGTGGCGACCAACACGATGGTGATCTACGCGGCCACCAAGGGGGCGATCAACAGCCTCACCGTCGCGCTGTCGAACCTGCTGGCGCCCAAGGGTATCCGGGTGAACTGCGTGGCGCCGGGACCGGTGTGGACGCCGATACAGCCGATCGCCAAGACGCAAGAGCAGATGGAGGAGCTCGGCAGCAACACGCCGCTCGGGCGTGCCGGCCAGCCGGCCGAGATGGCCGGGGCGTTCGTCCTGCTGGCGTCGAACGAAGGAAGCTACATGTCGGGCGCGCTCGTGCCGGTGACGGGCGGGATGCCCATGCTGTGAGGGTCGGCGGCGTGCGCGCGTGGGCTGTCGGGTTCACACTCCGATGGCTATGCCTGCCTCGTCTCGCTCCACAGGTCCTCGCTGCACCGAGCGCGGCGCTTGAGGGACGACCGGGCCGATAGACGTCGCCGAAAGCAGACTGTCCGTCGCTGAGATGCCAGGTCGTGAGAACGGTCCTTCGCGCGCACGTGATTGTCGGCCGACCAGTGCCCATCCGTCCTCGAGCCGACGACACAGGATTTGCATTGTGGGTCGGATCGGGTTGCCGATCACCCGCCATCCAGCCATCTGGAAGCTGCATCCGCGGTGTCGCTCGGGGAGGTGTTGAATGCGATCGGTGTTCGCGGAGCGCCGCGGTGGACCGCATTGATGACCCGCTCGAACAAGCGCAGTCCCCGTGAGGGGATGCGGATGCCGCCTCCGATGACGATGCAGTCCCAGTGCTCGGTAAGCGACGCGGCGATTGTCGCTTCGGCACTTTGGTCGGTAAGGATCGAGCAGAAGACTCCCTCCCAGCCCCGCGCCCTGGTATCCGCGAGTGCCGCGTCGATCCCAGCCGCGATCTTCTCGGCGGTGGTGCCGGACGGCAGCTCGGGATCGGAAACGTCTACTGCCTCCGGCTTTATCCCGATCAAGAGGACACGCTTCATGCTGCTGACTCCTCGATGTGGCCGTAACGGTCTTGCCTGATCCATCCTGGCGATGCGCGGCGGCTCCGAAACATGTTCAGACAAGGCCACCGTTGGCAACGACCGTGGCAGAGTATGATCTGCTCAGCAAAAGCACGCTATGTCCGCAATGCGAGACATGGGAGCCGAAAAACGACCGATCGTGCCCGCCTAGGTGTTCATCCGGCAGTAGCCGCAACGCCTTTCAGCCCTTCCGCCAGCTCGGCGTGCAACGAAAAGCTCCGGCGAGAGAGGGCCTCGACGCGCGTGCAGTCGCACCGAGCGAGAGCCAGGAACCCGCCAGACCTACCCCAGGCGGCTCAGGCCACGGCGCCCGGTTCGATGGCGACGTCTGCGCCTCGTTCCGCGAGATGATAGGCGAATGAAGTCCCGATGGCGCCTTCGCCCATGACGATGGCTCGCATGCAGGCTCCTCGGCGATCCTCCGGATCAGCACACCCAGCGAGCCACGGGCAGCCTCATCGGAAGCAATGAGGACCATGAGGCGCGCCTTTCAGGAGCGCGAGCATCGCCAGCGAGCCGTTCGAGAAATCCGGAATCACGGCTACAGTCCCCGCCAGATCCGACCGTGATGGACCAGCGCATGTGCCCGCCTGTGGCCGAGAGCAGACTGACCGCCTCCGGGCTTGGAACGCGTGCTGAAGCGGACGTTTACGTGCGACCGTTAGAGCGGTTTGAGGTTGCACAGACTCGCTGGTTCTGATTCCAGAGTGCTGGTTGAGCGATCGGTTTGTGATGACGGCACCTTTGTCCCAGGATCTGCGACGGCGGCTGGTGCGCGCGGTTGAGCAAGGCAGTTCAGCGCGAGAAGCAGCGGCGCGAATTGCGGTGAGCGCGTCGGCGGCGAGCGAGCTGGTGCGGCGTGTGCGTGAGACCGGCAGCACGGAGCGGGCGCAGATCGGGGGGCTTTTCCAAGCCGCTGCTGGCAGGCCACGAGAGGCTGCTGCGCGAGCTGACCGACACCAGGGCCGGCATCACGCTGGCTGAGATCAGGGACGAGCTGACCAGGCGCGGCATCGCGTCTGCCTCCCTGACCACGATCTGGTCGACGCTGCGCCGGCTCGGGCTGACACACGAAAAACAGCCTGAGGGCGATCGAACAGGATCGCCCGGACGTGGCGGCGCACCGCAAGCGCTGGCGTGTCTGGCAGCGCGACATGGACCCGGCCGGGTTCGTGTTTCTCGACGGTCGAGCGCCGGAGGAGATCGACGGGGCTACCACGAACATGGTCCGTCGCTACGGGTGGGCGCCGAAGGGCAACCGTCTGGTGGACGCTGCCCCTCATGGGCACTGGCGCCCCACGACCTTGGCGGCTGGCCTACGCAGTACCGGCATCGTCGCTCCT
>CAXTOC010000087.1:5004-9765 GCA_964245725.1 uncultured Acetobacteraceae bacterium
TGGGTCCGTGACAATCTCTAACGCTGCAACGGCGCCGCCGGGCCCTCCGGCGAGGCGGCATCCTCGCCCATCCAGGCCTGCAGCAGGGTGTAGCTGACCGCCAGCACCACCGGTCCCACGAACAGCCCGACCAGCCCGAACGCGGCCAGGCCGCCGATCACGCCGGTCAGCACCAGCAGCGTCGGCAGGTCGGCCTCGCGGCGGATCAGGAACGGGCGCAGCACGTTGTCGATCACGATCGCGGCCACCGTCAGCAGCAGCAGCAGCGTCGCGTGGCCGGCATCGCGGAAGGCGTACATCCAGATCACCGCCGGGATCAGCACCACGCCCGGGCCGGCCTGGGCAAGGCAGACCACGAACATCACCGCGGTCAGCACCGACGCGAGCGGCACCCGCGCCAGCGCCAGGCCGGCGCCGCCGACCAGGCACTCGACCACGGCGGTCACCATCACCCCGATCGCCACCGCGCGGATCGCCTGCCCGGCGAGCACCATCATCTGCCGACCCCGCGAGCCGGCCAGGCGGTGGCCGAACCGGAGTACCAGGCCGCGCGCCGCCTCGCCACGGGCGTGCAGGATCGCGGCGATCGCCACCGTCAGCAGGAACTGCACCACCAGCAGGCCGAAGCTGCCGATCAGGCCGATCGACCAGCGCGTCAGCCGGGTCGCATAAGGAGCCGCATGCGGCGCCAGCTGCGACAGGCCGAGATCCTGCAGCCCGGTCCAACCACGCACCGCCTCCGGGCCGATCAGCGGCAGCGCGTGCACCCAGCGCGGTGCCGCGGGGATGCGGAACGCGGCGGCGGACTGGGCGAGACGTGAGAGGTCGTCGGCATGTCCCAGGATGGTGGCCGTGGCCAGCCAGAACGGGGTGACGAACACCACCAGGATCACCAGCGTGGTCACCGCGACCGCCAGGCCGCGGCTGCGCCACAGCGCCGCCTGCAGGCGCAGCAGCAGCGGCCAGGTGGCGACGACGATGGTCACCGCCCAGATCGTCGCGGGCAGGAACGGGCGGATCACCCAGAACGAGCACAGGATCAGCAGCCCCACCACCAGCACGACGAGCATCACCCGGGTCAGGTCGCGGGGTGCCGCGAGCGTCGCACCCGGCAGTGGCGGCTCCGGCGTCTCCGGCTGCGGCGCGGCGCTGGAGGTCATCGGGCCCGCGGCACTCGGGCGCGGGTCCAGCAGGCGCGGGCCGCGTCGATCCCTGTCCTCATCCCGCCAGGGCTAGCACATCCGGTGCGCCGACATCTCGCGCCATAGTGCGATCGGCGAGGGCGGCCGTTCCAGTCGCGGCCATTGCCGAAGCCGGAGGCGGCATCATGTGCGTGAGGTCGCCGCATCCGCGGCCCGACCCCGCCTGCCACGGAGCGCCACTTGCCCAGTCACACCCGCATGCTGATTGTCTTCTACTCCCGGAGCGGTTCCGTCGAATCGCTCGCCAAGGCCGCCGCGGAGTCCGCGCGCGAGGCAGGCGCCGAGGTGCGGCTGCGACGGGCGCGCGAGGTGGCGAGCGAGGAGAGCATGGGTCAGGTCAAGGGTTGGCTGGAGGAAGCCAAGCGGCAGAACGCTCTGTACGAGGCGCCCAGCAAGGACGACGCGGAGTGGGCGGACGCCATCCTGTTCGGCACGCCGTGCTATTTCGGCGCGATGGCGACCGAGCTGAAGAACTTCCTCGACCAGCTCGGCTCGCAGTGGAAGCGCGGGGCGCTGGCCGGCAAGCTGGGCGGCGCCTTCGCCACCGCGTCCTGGCCGCACGGCGGCACCGAGGTGGTCACGCTGGCGATGTACGCGCCGATGGCGCACCTCGGCATGGTGATCCTGCCCACCGGCTACACCGACGAGACGATGCTGGAGGCCGGCTCGCCCTACGGCGCCTCGGCCATCGTGGGGGCGGAGAACCGCCCGCCGCGCCAGGAGGATTTCGACGCCATCAAGCACCAGGCGCGCCGGGCGGTGGCGATCACCGACGCCCTGATCGCCGCCGACGAGATGCCTTCCCGGACGAAGTGACGAGGCAGCCCGGCCGGTACGGGCTCAGTCGAAACTGAGCTTCTCGTTGCCGCCCGGGTGCGGCGGCGTGCCGGTCACGGTCGCCTTGACGTAGCCGTAGGCGTGCACCATCGCCGAGGAGGGCGCATCCCAGTACTCGGCCTGGGTGACGTCGACCTTGAGCAACGCGATGTCGGGGTCGTCCTTGCCCTTCGGAAACCAGGTGCGCAGCGACTCGCTCCAGTGCGCGGCGATCTCGCCCGCGTCGCGCACCAGCGTGGCGTCGCCGGAAAGCGAGACGTAGTTCTGCTGGCTCGGCTCGGCATAGGTCACGCCGACCCGGCGATGCGCCTGCACCTCGTCCACCTTGTGCGCGCTGGCATGGGTGAAGAACCAGAGCGTGCCGTCGAACTGCTTCTGGCTCGCCACCATCGGCCGCGCCCGCAGCAGGCCGCCATCCTCGCTGGTGAGCATCGCGAAGCCGATCTCGCGGATCATGCCCCACAGCTTGGCGGTGGTCTCGTCGGTCGCGGTCTGGGTCATGAGGAGTGTCCTCGTCGCGGTTGCTGTGTATCCGCCGGTGAGGACGCCGGGGGGGAGGGGTGGTTGCATGCCGCGCGCCCCCGGGCCGCGGCCCGGGGCGGCGGGTGCTTGCATGGCGGCCGCGCGTGGGCCAATTCTGCTGCCATGCCGACCGCCGCCCTGACCAAGAAGCCCGCCCGCAGATCCGCCCAGGTGATGCGCCCGGCTGCCGAGATCTTCGTGCCCGACAAGCAGGCGGCGAAGCCGAAGACGCGGGTGATGAAGGTGATCTCGCCGTACGAGCCGGCAGGAGACCAGCCGACCGCGATACGCGAGCTGGTGGCCGGGCTGCAGGGCGGCGAGCGCGACCAGGTGCTGCTCGGCGTCACCGGCTCGGGCAAGACCTTCTCGATGGCCAAGGTGATCGAGGCGGTGCAGAAGCCGACCCTGATCCTGGCACCGAACAAGACGCTGGCCGCACAGCTCTACGGCGAGATGAAGCAGTTCTTCCCCGACAACGCGGTCGAGTACTTCGTCAGCTACTACGACTACTACCAGCCGGAAGCCTACGTGCCGCGCTCGGACACCTACATCGAGAAGGACAGCCAGATCAACGAGCAGATCGACCGCATGCGGCACGCGGCGACCCAGGCCCTGCTCGAGCGCAACGACGTCATCATCGTGGCCTCGGTGTCGTGCATCTACGGCATCGGCTCGGTCGAGACCTACTCGCGCATGGTGGTGCGGCTCGAGCGCGGCGGCCGCATCGACCGCGACACCATGATACGCGCGCTGGTCGAGCAGCAGTACCGTCGCAACGACGCCGCCTTCGCGCGCGGCACCTTCCGGGTGCGCGGCGAGACCGTCGACGTGTTCCCGGTGCAGAACGAGGACCGCGCCTGGCGCATCACCCTGTTCGGCGACGAGATCGAGAGCCTGGTCGAGTTCGACCCGCTCACCGGCGAGAAGACCGGCGAGCTGGAAGAGGCCAACATCTACGCCAACAGCCACTACGTGACGCCGCGGCCGACGCTGGCGCAGGCCACGGTGTCGATCAAGCAGGAGCTGCGCGCGCGGCTCGACGAGTTCACCACCGGTGGCAAGCTGCTGGAGGCGGAGCGGCTGCAGCAGCGCTGCACCTTCGACCTCGAGATGATCGAGACCACCGGCGCCTGCAAGGGCATCGAGAACTACTCGCGCTACCTGTCGGGCCGCGCGCCCGGCGAGCCGCCGCCGACCCTGTTCGAGTACCTGCCCGAGGACGCGCTGCTGATCGTCGACGAGAGCCACGTCACCGTGCCGCAGATCGGCGGCATGGAGCGGGGCGACCATGCGCGCAAGTCGATCCTGTCCGAGTTCGGCTTCCGCCTGCCCTCGTGCCTGGACAACCGCCCGCTGCGCTTCGACGAGTGGGAGCAGTTCCGGCCGCAGACGGTGTTCGTCAGCGCCACCCCGGGGCCGTGGGAGCTGGAGCGCACCGCCGGCGTGTTCGCCGAGCAGGTGATCCGGCCCACCGGGCTGATCGACCCGGTGACCGAGATCAGGCCGGTCGAGCGCCAGGTCGACGACCTGCTGGCGGAGTGCCGCCTCGTGATCGGGACAGGCAGCCGCATCCTGGTCACGACGCTGACCAAGCGCATGGCGGAGGATCTCACTGACTACATGACCGAGGCCGGCATCAAGGTGCGCTACCTGCACTCCGACGTCGACACGCTGGAGCGGATCGAGATCATACGCGACCTGCGTCTCGGCGTGTTCGACGTGCTGATCGGCATCAACCTGCTGCGCGAGGGGCTCGACATCCCCGAGTGCGCGCTGGTGGCGATCCTGGACGCCGACAAGGAGGGCTTCCTGCGCAGCCGCACCTCGCTGGTGCAGACCATCGGCCGCGCGGCGCGCAACGTCGACGGCCGGGTGCTGCTGTATGCCGACGTGATGACCGACAGCCTGCGCTTCGCCATCGAGGAGACGCAGCGCCGGCGCGAGAAGCAGCACGCCTGGAACGAGGCGCACGGCATCACCCCGCAATCGGTGCGCACCCACATCGGCGAGGCGATGAGCTCGGTGTTCGAGCAGGACTACGTCACCGTCGCCCCGGTGAAGGACGCCGGCGCGCTGGAGCTGGTCGGGCGCGACCTGCGCGCCTCGATCGGCGAGCTGGAGCGACGCATGCGGGCCGCCGCCGCCGACCTGGAGTTCGAGACCGCGGCACGGTTGCGCGACGAGATCAAGCGCCTCAAGC
>CAXTOC010000088.1:0-9748 GCA_964245725.1 uncultured Acetobacteraceae bacterium
GCTTCCGCCAGTGCCGCGATCGCCGCCAGGCGCCGCGACGGCGCCGCCGCGCGCGGCTCCATGCGACGCGCCAGCTCGACATCGAGCGTGGTCACCGACAGCCACACCCGCACCAGCCGCTTCTTGGCCAGGCGCGCCAGGATGTCGGCGTCGCGCAGCACGCCCGCCGACTTGGTGACGATGCTGACCGGGTGCGAGCATCGCTCCAGCACCTCCAGCACCGAGCGGGTGAGTGCGAGCGTGCGCTCCGCCGGCTGATACGGGTCGGTGTTGGAGCCGAGCACGATCGGGCGCGGCACGTAGTTCGGGCGGCCCAGCTCGCGCTCCAGCAGCCTGGCGACATCGGGCTTGAAGGTCAGCCTGGTCTCGAAATCGAGGCCGGGGGAGTAGCCCAGATAGGCGTGGCTGGGCCGCGCGTAGCAGTAGACGCAGCCATGCTCGCAGCCGCGATAAGGGTTCACGGCGCGATCGAAGCCGAGATCGGGCGACTCGTTCCAGGAGATGGCACTCCGGCTGGCGTCGCGCGTCAGCGTGGTGGCGACGGGCGGCGGCGCCAGCGTCTCCAGCTCGATGCTGCCCCAGCCATCGTCGAACGAGGCGGTGGCCAGGCGGTCGAACCGGTTGCCGACGTTGCCGCAGACGCCGCGTCCCCTGCGTAGCGCCGGAGTCACGTCCGACGGGTGGCTCGCCGGCTGCCGCATCGACTGGCTGTCCCGCATCACGTTCGCTCCGCTTCGTCCTCAGCCTGTCGGGGGAGCGCCTGCGTTGTCAAGAACAAATAGTGAACATGAACCGGGAGCAGGCGTTGGCGACGCGGTGGTGCCGCGACCGCCCTTGCGGCACGCGAATAGAAAGCTTTGTTATCAACCTAAATCCGGCCGGAACGCCGAGGACCGATCGGCTTCGGCACCGGGGAGGATTGGCCGGCGGCGCGCGGCGAGACGCCCGTCGTCATTCGCCTCGCGCTGGACGGGCGTGTGATGCTACCCACTTAACTGTTTATTTCGAACAGGCTGATATCCTCATGGCGCAGCAGGCAAGGTTCCCGCCGATGACGACGCCGATGCCGGGTCCGTGCCTGTGACCTCGATCGCCATCCTCGACGACCGTGCCAGCAACCGGAACATCTACGCCCGGCTGGCGGAGACGATCAACGACTCCGTGGTGGTGCAGGCCTTCGGCGATCCCGGTGCCGCGCTGAGCTGGGCACAGGAGACGGTGCCGGACCTGGTCATCACCGATTACAAGATGCCGACGCTCGACGGTGCCCAGTTCACCCGGCGCTTCCGCGCCTTCTCCGGCTGCGCCGACGTGCCGGTCCTGGTGATCACCGCCTATGACGACCGCGCCTTCCGGCTGGCCGCGCTCGAGGCAGGCGCCACCGACTTCCTGCGCAGCCCGGTGGATCACGCCGAGTTCGTCACCCGCGCGCGCAACATGCTGCGCATGTACAACCAGCACCGGATGCTGCAGGACCGGGCGCAGAAGCTCGAGATCGACCTCCAGGACAGCGAGCGCTCGCGCGAGAAGCTGCTGCGCGACAGCCGCGAGTCGCTGGTGCAGGTGATCGACACCGTGCCGGCCTCGATCAGCGCCACCGACCGCGACGGCCACTACGTGTTCGTCAACGCCATGCACGCGCTGCTGGCCGGCGCCTCCTCCACCGCCCTGGTCGGCCAGAGCATCGCGCGGGGCTTCGGCCCTGACTACGAGAGCCGCGGCCGCTCGCTCGACCAGCTGGTGTTCCGCACCGGCAACGCCTTGCCGGCGTTCGAGGAGGAAGTGGTCGACCAAACCGGGGCGCGACGCATCCTGCTCACCACCAAGTCGCCGCTGAGCAGCGGCTCCGAGCTCGTGGCCTGCGTGCTGACCACCTCGCTCGACATCACCGACCGCAAGCGCGCCGAGCAGCACCTGCTGCACATCGCCAACCACGACAGCCTGACCGGCCTGCCGAACCGCTTCCGGCTGCGCGAGCGCCTGGAGCGCCGGCTGACCAGCGGCCCGCGCGGCGAGGCCTCGCTGGCGCTGCACTTCCTCGATCTGGATTACTTCAAGACCGCCAACGACCGTCTCGGCCACCAGCTCGGCGACCTGCTGCTGGTCGAGGTGGCGCGACGCCTGGCCGCGACCGTCGGTCCGGAGGACCTGGTGGCGCGCCTCGGCGGCGACGAGTTCGCGGTGCTGCAGGACCGCAACGCCAGCGCGACGACTCCCGAGATGCTCGCGGGCGAGCTGGTCGCGGCGATCCGGGTGCCGTTCTCCTGCGGCGGCGAGGAGGTGCGGATCAGCTGCAGCATCGGCATCGCGCTGCACCCCAAGGACGGCTCGGAGGTCGAGGAGCTGCTGCGCAGCGCGGATCTGGCGATGTATCAGGCCAAGGCGGAGGGCCGTTCCGGCTTCCGGCTGTTCGTGCCCGACCTGAACGAGCGGGTCGGCCGCGCCATCCGGATGAAGGCGGACCTGCGCGGCGCGCTCGCCTCGGACGAGTTCGTGCTGCACTACCAGCCGCAGGTGGCGCTGGGATCTGGCCGGATCAGCGGTGTCGAGGCGCTGCTGCGCTGGAACCGGCCGGGCTATGGGCTGCTGATGCCGGGCGAGTTCCTGCCCGCGGCTTCCGAGAGCGGCATGATCGCGATGATCGACGAGTGGGTGCTGCGCCACGCCTGCGCCGAAGCCGCGGCCTGGCACGCGAGGGGACTGCCGCGAGTGCGCGTCGGCATCAACCTGTCGCCGACCGACCTGGACGGGCGCGGCATCCTCGAGCTGGTCACCGAGGTGCTGTCGCAGACCAGGCTAGACCCGAGGCTGCTGGAGCTGGAGCTCACCGAGGGCGACCTGGTGGAGGACCTGGAGGCGGCGTCCGGGGTGTTGACGGCGCTGCGTGCGCTTGGCGTACGGATCGCGATCGACGACTTCGGCATGGGCTACTCGTCGCTGAACTACGTCAAGAGCTTCCCGGTCGACCGGCTGAAGATCGACCAGTCGTTCGTGCGCGACCTGGGGGCGGCGACCCAGGATGCCGCGATCGTGCGCGCCATCATAGCGCTCGGACACAGCCTCGGCATGAGCGTCATGGCCGAGGGAGTCGAGACCGTGGCCCAGCTCAGCACCCTGATGGGCGAGGGCTGCGACGAGATACAGGGCTACTATTTCAGCCGTCCGGTGCCGGGCGCGGAACTCGAGCAGATCCTGCTGCGCGAGAAGGCGTTGCTCGGCCAGAGCGACGCACAGCTGGACGAGCGGCAGCCATGAGCGATCCCGTGCTGCGCCATGGCAGGGAGATGGCGCTCAACCGCCTGGTGTTCGGTGCGCTGATCGGGATCTACTTCACCGCTGCGGGTTCCCGACCGGCCCTGCTGGTCACGGTGTTCTCTTACATCGCGTTCGGTGGCCTGATCTTCATCTGGCTGCGCTGGCGGCAGAGGCAGGCGCTCGACCTGGTACTCGGCTGTGCGCTGATCGCCGATCTCGGAGTTCTCTCGCTCTGCCTCCATCTTGACGGGTCGGGCAATGCCGCGCTGTTTCCGCTTTATCTGTGGGTCATACAGGGCAATGGTTTCAGGCTCGGACTCAAGCCGCTCTTCTTCGCCGTCGGGGTGGCGTTCGTCGGTTTCGCCGGGGTCGTCGAGACCACCTCGTACTGGCGCGAGCAGCCTACCCTTTCCTTCAGCCTGCTGGCTGCCCTGGTCGTCCTGCCTGCGTACAGCAGCACCCTGATCCGCAAATTGTCGCGCGCGCGTCTGCAGGCCGAGCAGGCGAGCCGCGACAAGAGCATGTTCCTGGCTGCGATCAGCCACGAGCTGCGCACGCCGCTGAACGCGATCCTCGGCTCCGTCTCGCTGGTCGAGGACACGCCGCTGAACGAGGAGCAGCGCTCGCTGTTCGGCGCCATGCGCATCGGCACGCAGGCGCTGCTGTCGCTGATCGGCAGCATCCTCGACTTCTCGCGTGTCGAGGCCGGCCTGATGCCGGTGAAGCACGAGCCGGTGGACTTGGCCGCCCTGCTGGTGGAGCTGCGCGACCTTGTCGCGATCCAGGCCCGGATGAAGTCGCTCCAGCTCTCCATCCATGCTAGCGCCGACGTGCCGCTGACGATCCTCGGCGACCGCAAGCACCTGCTGGAGGTCCTGCTCAACCTCGCCTCGAACGCGGTCAAGTTCACCGAGACCGGCGGCATCTGCCTCTGCCTGGAACTGGAGCCGTCGGCGTCGAATGCTTCCGAAGGTGCCGGACGCCTGCTGCGGTTCGAGGTCAGCGACACCGGCATCGGCATCGCGCCGGAGGCACAGGAGCGCATCTTCGACGTCTTCTCGCAGGCCGATCCCAGCATTCTCGACCGTTTCGGCGGCACCGGGCTGGGCCTCGCCCTCTGCCGGCAGCTGGTCACCTTGATGGGCGGCCGCATCGGGGTCGAGAGCCGGCCGGGCCAAGGCAGCACCTTCTGGTTCACCATCGCTCTGGAGGCCTGCGAACCGGAACCCGTCACCCGCCCGGAGCAGAGCACGCTCACGCATGATCGTGCCGCAGGCGCGGCGGTGGTGCTCTGCGACGACCCTGCCCTGACCCGAACCATCGAGGCGATGCTGGGCGCACAAGGCCTCGAGGTGCGCCACGCTGTCGGCATAAAGGGCGTCCTGAACTCCGACGGCGGCAAGCCGAATGGTGAGATCCTGTTCCTGTACCGGCGCGATCCGCATGCCGACCTGCCGGGGGACTGCGCGCTGCTGAGCAGGCTCGATCCGCAGGCCCTCATGCCGCGGGTCCTGCTGTCGCATGCCAGTGGGCTGCCGTTGCCGGTCGCCATGCTCCGACGATATTTCATGACCACGCTGACGGTGTCAGCGGCCGACGCCACCTGGGCCCGGGCCTGCCGGCTGTCCGCCGTTGCAGCCGCACGGCCCGGAACCCTCTACCCGCTCGAGAGAGGGGCGGCATCGGCGGCCGACGTGTCGGGCGTGACCGCGGCTGCCGCACCAGCTGCTCCTGGGGCTGCCCCTGGGGCCGCGCCTGGGGCCGCGCCTGGGATCGCCACTGCCGCCACGTCGTCCAGGCGCAAGCTGCACGTACTGGTCGCCGACGACAACGACATCAATCGACGCGTGGTACGCAAGACCCTGGAGCGCTCCGGCCACCGCGTGAGCACGGCCCAGGATGGTATCGAGGCGCTGGATGCCATGGAAGCCATGGACGCCGCGCCATTCGACCTCGTGCTGATGGACGTCAACATGCCGGGCATGAACGGGCTCGAGACGACCCAGCTGTACCGCGTCTCGATGCCGCCGACGCCGCGGCTGCCAATCCTTGCCCTCACCGCGGATGCCACCCTGGAGACGGAGCAGAAATGCATCCGCGCCGGCATGGATGGCTGCATAACCAAACCAGTCACCCCCGCACGGCTGATCGCACGCATCGAGGCGCTGTTCGAGGCGGATCCGCCCGCCCCGGTCCGCGATCACGGCGTGACGCTGATCGCCGACCATCCCCGCTTCCCGAACGCGGTGTCGGCCCTCGATCCCGCCGTGCTGGCGGAACTCCATGCGCTAGGCGGGGTCGAGTTCGTGGACGAGCTGCTCGGGGGCTTCATCGCCGACGCGCACGTGCTGATCGACAGGATCGACTCGGCGATCAGCGCTCAGGACATGACCACGTTTCGCTTCGAGCTGCACGCGATGTGCAGCGCGGCGGCCAACGTCGGCGCCAAGGGTCTGCGTGACGGCGCCGTAGCCCGCGATATCGGTCAGGCGACGCTGGCGAGTGCGGGACGCATCGTCGCGAACCGGCTGCGTCACGAGCTCGCCTGCGTGGAGCGCGAGTGGCGGGGCCCCGCGACACGGCGGAGTGCGCCGGCGAGCTGAAGCGGCACTGCCTCGGTAGGCGAAGCCAGCCTGGAGGCGGACCACCACCCGCGTGATCCGTCTCCAGGCTGCAGCGTGGCCCTGCGGGTTATTCCGCAGCGTGGAGCTGAAGCGCCGACACCGAGCGCAGCCTGCGCATCTGTGCCTGCGCGAGCCGCTCCATCTTGCGCAGGTCCGGCTCGGTGACCGACATCGCCGTCTCCACCCAGATGTCCACGACGCCGCGCAGTTCCTCGACCGTCACCGGATTTACCCGGCGGCGGGTGCGGCACATCGCGTACTGGGCGTTGAACTTGCGCGCGTTCCGCTCGAGATAGTCGCGCACCGCAGCCTCCCCTTCGCCATCCTCGGCCAGCACGTCCACGATGCCCATCGCATGCAGCTCCGCACCGGTGTACAGGTTCCCGGACATGATCATCTTCTCGGCTGCCGGTCCGCCGATACGTCGAGACAGGAAGCTGTAGGCGCCCATGCCTGGAAACAGGTTGAACATGATCTCCGGAAGACCCAGGCGGGCGCTGCGCTCTGCCACCAGCACGTCGTGCGAGAGCGCGTCCTCGAAGCCGCCGCCGAGGGCATCGCCCTGCACCAGCGCGATGGTCACGATGGGCATGTCGAACGCCATATAGTTGCCGTGGATGACCTCGATGCATTGATGCGCGTAGTCATGCATGGCGGCATGGTCACCCGCCCGAATACGATCGGCGAAGAAGACGATGTCGCCTCCCAGGTTGTAGATCCCTGGAATGCGCGAGCCATACACGAAGTACTGTATCGGGTCGTGCCCAGCCGCAACCTGGGCGGCGAGCAGCGCGCGCAGGTTGGATTGCATGTCCTGATGATCCGACAGCAAGCTGCTGGTCGCACGGCCGTTGCTCCGACCGATCAGCGAGTTGGCCCAGCAGGTGCGGATGCCACCCTCGTAGCGGATCTCCATGTGCTCGAACTGCCGACTTGCGATCTCCTCGGGAGTACGTACTTCCGACAGGACGGACATGGCGGTGGATGGATGGCGGCTGGAGATCCGGTTAAACAACATGGGACGACCCTCTGGGTGAAAAGGAACAGACCTATCATGGGGCCCGGCCGCTGAAATATACCATTGCAACTTTTCGAAATTTCATATCATTTCGAGTTAGACTTGGTCTAGATTTTTGCCCGTAAGGGTGTATTGTGGCGCTGCGAGCGCAATAATTGCCATTCGCCCGCTTTCATCTCCGAAAACCAGCCGGGTGCCGTCCGGCGAGAAGGCAAGTGCCGAGACGGCAGCCCCTTGCGTGGCGCAGACCGGGAGCACCCGCCTGCTACCGACCTCCGACAGCAGGACGCTGCCATCGGCGAATCCGGCCGCCACGATCTCGTGCTGCGGATGGAACGCGACGCACCGGCATATGACGCCGGGGACCGACGCGAGTTCGGTCGGCGCGCGTCCCATCGGGCCGCCGCCGAAGAACGGCCAGAGCACGACGCTGTCCGCACCCGAGCTGGCCAGCCAGCGGCCGTTGCGCGAGAAGGACAGGGACTGGGTCTTCTGCGGGTAGCCGCTCATGCGCATGTTGTGCCCGTCGGCTAGGCGCCAGCCATGCAGTTCGTTCTCCTGCATCGCCGTGACCACCGCCTCGCCCGCGGGATGCATCGCAACCGCGATGTGGCTGCCCTTCCAGCCGAGCAGGCGCGGCTGGTCGGCGCGCGCGTTGACGAAGCGCAGCGACACCCCGCCGTAGTGCGCCGCCGCGATCCGCTTGCCCTTGGCGTCGAAGGCGAGCCCGGCGACGGTCGAGTCGTGGCCGAAGCCGCGCAGCAGCTGCCCCGCCGCGTCGCGGAGCTCCACCTGCCGGCCGTGCGCGCTCGCGATCACGCCGGTCCTGCCGTCGAGCGCGCTGACGACGTGCTCGACCCAGCGTCGCCCGCCGGCGAGCTCGCGCACCCGCTCGGCGGCCTCGCTGCCGGAGACCCGGCACAGACCGTTGTCGTCGCCGCCGGTGAGGAAGTCCTGCCCGCTCACGTCCTGCGACAGCGACAGCACGGCGCCCGAATGCGCCTCGATGCGGCTCCAGGCGCAGGACGGCCCCAGCGTCGCCAGATGCACCGCGCCATCGCCGGTGGCGAACGCGGCGCGCCGGGAATCGCGGGAGACGACGCAGCCGGTGATGAAGGCGTGGGCCTCGCGCCGCAGCAGGTCCGGCGCCGCGGAGCGCTCGACCGCGTCGCTCACTGCCGGGTCGCGGTCGCGCTGGTGCTGCAGCTCTCGAAGCCGCGTCGCAGCCGCGGGCGGTTGAGGTCGCGGCCAATGAACACCAGGCGGGAGCGGCGCGGCTCGTCGGGACGCCAGGCGCCGATGAAATCGCCGTCCGCCATCATGTGCACCGCCTGGAAGGCGAAGCGACGCGCTTCTCCGGCGTAGGCGAGGATGCCCTTGGTGCGCAGGATGCTCGCCCCCTGCTCCTGCAGCACGCTGCCGATCCAGGCCTGGAAGCGGGCGGCGTCGAGGGGCGCGTCGAGCTCGAACGACAGGCTCTGCACCGCCTCGTCATGCTCGTGGCTGTCTGCCTCGAGGAAATCCGGCGCCCGCTCGAGTGCCCGCTGCAGGTCGAAGCCGCCCTGGTCGAGCAGCGCCGCCACCGCCACACGGCCGCGCTCGGCGCGGTGGATGCGCGCCATGCGGTTGATGCCGCGTATCCGCGCCTCGACCTCGGCCAGCGTGCGCGCGTCGACCAGGTCGGTCTTGTTGAGCACGATCACGTCGGCGAACGCGATCTGGTTCTGCGCCTCCACGCTGTCGGCCAGCCTTGCCGGCAGGTTCAGCGCGTCGACCACGGTGACCACGGCGTCGAGCCGGGTGCGCGCGCGCACCTCCTCGTCGACGAAGAAGGTCTGCGCCACCGGCGCCGGATCGGCCAACCCGGTGGTCTCGACGATGATGCCGTCGAACCGGTCGCGCCGCTTCATCAGGCTGCCCAGGATGCGGATCAGGTCGCCGCGCACGGTGCAGCAGATGCAGCCGTTGTTCATCTCGAACACCTCCTCGTCGGTCTCCACGACGAGGTCGTTGTCGACGCCGAGCTCACCGAACTCGTTGATCACGACGGCATACTTCCGGCCGTGCTGGGCGGTCAGGATGTGGTTCAGCAGCGTCGTCTTGCCTGCGCCCAGGAAGCCGGTCAGCACCGTGACCGGGATCAGCTGCGGCTCGGGACGGGTCTCGGACATGCGGTTCAGCCTCTGCTCGGTGCCTGCTTATAGGATGGTGCCGCGGCGAGCCCCAGCCCCAGGATCAGGAAGAACCAGCCGCCCAGCGGCATGTTGGTGAACGCGCTGGAGGAGGCGATCGGCCACTCCTGGATCAGCACCGCGAGGAACAGGCCGGCCCGCCAGGCGCGCAGCACCGGGTCGGCCGGACCGCGCCGCGCGAGTGCGGCCAGCCACGACAGCACCATCAGGCAGAACAGGACGAGGCCGGGCCAGCCGGCATCGGTCGCAGCTTGCAGGTAGTGGTTGTGCGCGTGCTGCACGCAGAAGCCGGCGCCGCCGCCGTCCGAGGCGGCCGGCGAGAGCGGCCACACGCCGTGCGAGTAGCGCGGATCGGCGCAGCCGGTGCGAAAGCCGTCGAAGCCGCGCCCCGTGAGCGGCTCGGCGCGCAGGATGGCCAGGTCGCGAGCGAAGATCCGCCCGTACGGGCTGGCGCCGAAATGGCGCATCTGGCGTTCGAACAGCAGCACCAGGTGGCCGAAGCTGCGCGGCGAGACCAGGGCGGAGGCGGCGGCGAGTGCGGGCAGGGCCGCGAGGCAGGAGAGCAGGATGACGCGAAGCCGCGGCAGCAGCAGCCCCGCCCCCAGCAGCCCGAGCCCGCTCAGCAGCAGCGGCATGCGCTGTCCGGCCAGCACCATGAT
>CAXTOC010000089.1:0-4478 GCA_964245725.1 uncultured Acetobacteraceae bacterium
GCCGTCGCGGGTGCGCGGCCGTGGCGGATCACCGCGTTCGGCTCCTCGACCACGCAGGGCATCGGCGCCTCGTCGCCGGGAGCCGGCTTCGCCGCGGTGATGCGCCGGGAGATGCTGGGACGCGCGGCGGCCCTGCTGCGCCACGGCGTCGCGCTGAGCAACCGCGGCGTCGGCGGCAACAACGCGGTCGACCTGCATGACCGCCTCGACGCGGTGATCGCCGACCGGCCCGATCTGGTGCTGTTCCAGACCGGCAGCAACGATCCGCTGCAGGAGGTGCCGCTCGACCGCTTCGAGCGGCTCACCCGCGACGACCTCGACCGGCTGGGCCGCGAGAGCGAGGCCGACATCGTGCTGATCGACCAGCAGTACTGCCGGGCGCTGGAGGAGTGCGCGACGTTCCCGCCGTTCCTGAGCGGCCTGCACCGTGTGGGCCAGGAAGCCGCCGTCCCGGTGTTCCCGCGCTACCGGCTGATGCAGGGCTGGTGCGACGTGCCCGGGCAGAGCCGCGACAGCCTCTCGCCGGACGGGCTGCACATGGGCGACCACGGCTGCGCGCTGCTGGGTGCCGCCCTTGCCGGCTGGCTGCTCGGCGGCCTGGCCGTGCCGTTCCCTGACGGCACAACCGAAGACGGTGCCGGGCCGTTGGCGACGAGCGGCGCGGCGGGCTAAGCTCGCGTCACGTCGCGATACGCCCTCGCCGTCACCGGCGGCGCCACCGGCGACCCACAGGTCGCGACGAAGGATTTGCTCCGCCATGCGCGCTCCTTCCCGTTTCGCCTGCCTGATGGCGGCTTCCATGCTTCAGGCGGGCGCGCTGCAGGGGGTCGTCGCTGCCGCCCTGATCATGCCGCCGGTGCCGGCCGCGGCGCGCGGCGCCCCGGACAGCTTCGCCGACCTCGCCGCATCGCTGCTGCCCGCGGTGGTCAACATCTCCTCCACCGAAACCGTCGCCGCGGACCAGCCGGACGGCGACGACGATGAGAGTCCGGGCCAGGGCCCCGCTCCCGGCATGCCGGCCTTCCCGCCGGGATCGCCGTTCGAGAAGTTCTTCCACGACTTCATGAACCGCGAGCATGGCGGCGGCGAGCCGAACGCGCCGCCGCGCAAGATGCAGGCGCTGGGATCGGGCTTCATCATCGACCCGTCCGGCATCATCGTGACCAACAACCACGTGATCAACGGGGCGGAGGAGATCACCGTCACCCTGCAGGACAACACCGTGCTCAAGGCCAGGCTGATCGGCCACGATGACCGCACCGACCTGGCGGTGCTGCAGGTGCACACCGACCGCAAGCTGCCCGCGGTGGTGTTCGGCGACAGCGACAAGTCGCGCGTCGGCGACTGGGTGCTGGCGATCGGCAACCCGTTCGGCCTGTCCGGCACCGTCACCGCCGGCATCGTGTCGTCGCGCGGCCGCGACATCCAGCAGGGCCCGTACGACGACTTCATCCAGACCGACGCGCCGATCAACAAGGGCAATTCCGGCGGCCCGCTGTTCAACATGGACGGGCAGGTGGTGGGCATCAACACCGCGATCTACTCGCCGTCCGGCGGCTCGATCGGCATCGGCTTCTCCATCCCGGCGAACGAGGCGAGCCTGGTGATCGCGCAGCTGCGCAAGTTCGGCCACGCCAAGCGCGGCTGGATCGGCGTGCGCATCCAGGACGTGACCCCCGACATCGCCGACAGCCTCGGCCTCAAGCCGGCGCACGGCGCACTGATCGCCGGCACCGAGCCCAAGGGCCCGGCGCAGCGTGCGGGGCTGCGCACCGGCGACGTGATCCTGCAGCTCGACGGCAAGGATGTCGACGGCCGCAGCCTGCCGCGCCGGGTGGCGGAGACCCCGGTCGGCGAGACCGCACAGTTCGCGCTGTGGCGCGACGGCAAGCGGCAGACGCTGCCCATCGTCATCGGCGACTTCCCCGAGGACCAGCCCAAGCCGGACAGCCATCCCGCGGCCCGTGCCCCGGCCGCCGCGGCGCCGCTGGCGCTGGCCGATCTCGGCATGAAGGTCGCCGCCATCACCGACGCGCTGCGCCAGCGGTTCCAGCTCTCCGACGGCCAGAAGGGCGTGGTGGTCACCGAGGTCACCCCGGACGGGCGCGCCGCCGAGCGCGGGCTGCGCGCCGGCGACGTGGTCGCCGAGGTGCAGCAGTCGGAGGTCTCCAGCCCCGCCGAGCTCGCCGACCGCATCGCCCAGGCGCGGCGCGCCAAGCGCGCCTCGGTGCTGATGCTGGTGCAGAACGGCGACGGCATGCGCTGGGTGCCGCTGCCGATCGGGGGGCCTGCGAGCCACGACACCACCGACAGCGGCGCCCCGGACAAGACTCCCAACTGAACGCCCGCGGCCCTGGCCGGCCCTGGCGACGGTGCTGTCGACCAGCCATCGCGGCTGGCTGCGTCAGGCGGTGCGCACCCTGGCCTCTATGGCGCTGTCCGACGCGGCGGCCCGGCTGTGCGGTCTGCAGGAGGCCGGGTGGGCGCTGATCACGGCGGCGATCGTCACCTCGAACAGCGTCACCGGCACCTGGACCGCGGGCCGCGACCAGATCGTCGGCACGCTGATCGGCGCCGCCGCGGGGACCGCGGCGATCGGCCTGACCCTGCTCGGATGGCCGAAGCTGCCGGTGTTCGCCCTGATGCTGACCCCGCTGGCGCTGCTGGCGGCCGCGCGGCCGACGCTGCGCCTGACCTGCGTCACCCTGGTGGTGGTGTTCCTGTTCCCCTCCCCCGGTGGTCCGTTCGAGCGGCCGTTCGACCGCGTGATCGCGATCCTGATCGGTGCGGCGACCTCGCTGCTGGTCTCCTACCTGGTGTTTCGCTCACGCGCCCGCGCGAGCGCGTTCGCCGCCGCGTCGGCGATGCTGGATGCGCTGCAGACCCTGCTCCACGAGGTGTTGTCGGGCGCAGGGGCCACCGTGTCGCGCGACTCCCTGTCGGAGATCGCGTCGAGCTCGCTGCGCGCGCTCGCGGACGCGGTCATCGAGGCCCGGCGCGAGCACCTGGGAACGCTGGAGGCCGCCGATCCGCTTCTGGTCCGGCTGGTGCCGATGCTGCGCCGCCTGCAGAGCGACGTGCTGTTCGTGACCCGCGCGGTCGACGAGCTGCCGGATGCCAGCGCCTACTCGGCCACCCTGCATCCGGCGAGCCGGGCGCTGGGCCAGGTGTTCGACGCCCTGCGCACGCGCTGCGCGGCGCTGTCGCGCGACGAACGCCCGCCCGACCGGGATGCGGCGGCGGGGGAGATCGACACGCTCGACCAGACGCTGGCCTCGCTTGGCGACACGGCCGGCGTGCCGATCCGCTTCACGCTGCAGATGCTGCGACGTGACCTGGACGACGTGGAGGCCGCGCTCGAGCAGGATCGCGCCGAGCGATCCGGCACGGCGGTCCAGTAGCAGGCAGGACACCAGGGCAAGATCGCCGTCGCGGCGCGGACGAAGCCGCGGGATGCGCTCAGGCGTGGGCGGCGCGATGGTGCCTGCGGTGCGTCACGGGCTTGGTGCTCTGCGCCGGGGGTGCCGCCGTCGGGGGCGGCGGCACCGGCACCCCGCTCGCGTCCGCCGACACCTCGACCCTGAGCAGGCTGCGCGGCCTGCCGTTGCCCGGAATCAGGCTGACCGCGAAGCCGTCAGGACCGGCATAGGCGATGTCGGCGGTGTAGGTGACGTGGGTGCGCTTGTCGTAGTTGTAGATGAGGCTGCTGCCATGCATCGGCAGGCTGGAGAGCACGAACGAGGCATAGGCGCCGCCTTCCGGCTGGCTCACGGTGACCGTGCACAGGCCGCCGTCGCTGCGCGTGCGGATGCTGACCGCGCGCCCCTCGGGCGTCGCCGCGAGCTTGCCCGCGCTGCACAGGGCGGAGCGCTTGAGATAGGCGAACGGGTCGGGTGCCACCGGCGCCGGCGGCGGCGGCGCGTGGACACAGCCGGCGAGGCCGGCGAGGCTCAGACAGATCGCAGCGACACGCAGACGCACTCGACAGCTCCGCTCCAGCTCCGGCCGGCGCCGGTCCAGGTCGGGACCGCGGCGGGGGACGCCGAGCCCCTGTAGAGCAAGCCCCGCCGCTGCGAAAGCCTGCGTCCGGCAGTGTCCCAGGGAGCGCGCCGGATCGCGGCACGCCGCCACGCACTCGGTGCAAGGCTGCAACAGCATGGCGGGCGGGGGTTTGCCCTGCGACGCGCTTGCCGTAGCCTGTGCCAGGCGGCGCGGTGCCGCGACCTCCCGGAGATCCGCATGTCGTTCCGCGCTGCCGCCCGCTCCGACCGCTCCCGCCCGCGCCGGCTCGCGGCAGCGGTTCTCGTCGGTATCGCGGCGCTGGGCGGCACACCGGCGCTGGCCGCGTCGCGATGAACACCACGCTCGCTGCCTGTACCGGCGGTATTGCCGCGGAATTCGTCGGCCTCGCCATGCTCAGGAAATGGGACACCGCGGCGATGATCAACGGCTTTCTCGCCGGCCTCGTCGCCATCACC
>CAXTOC010000089.1:4488-9538 GCA_964245725.1 uncultured Acetobacteraceae bacterium
GGCAGCGGTTCTCGTCGGTGTCGCGGCGCTGGGCGGCACGCCGGCGCTGGCCGCGCCGCGATGCGCCATGTCGCCGACGCGCGAGGCGTTCGACGTGCAGGGCCTGAAGAGCGAGCTGATGGTGACGGCACTCTCCTGCGGCGCCCAGGATCGCTACAACGCCTTCGTCGAGAAGTTCCGCCCCGGCCTCAACGCCGAGGAATCCACGCTCAAGGCGTATTTCACCGGCGCCTACGGGCGCAGCGCGCAGAAGCAGCGCGACGACTACATCACCCAGCTCGCCAACGTCGAATCCGAGCGCGGCCTGCAGGCCGGGACGCAGTTCTGCGACCAGCGGGTCAGCATGTTCGACGAGGTGGCGGCCCTCGACAGCGTGGGCGATCTCGGCGGCTACGCCGAGGCCAAGGACATCGTGCAGCCCGCCGCCTACGACAGCTGCGCGGTCCCGGCGCCGGTCAAGCAGAGCGGCAGGGCGCGCCATGCCCGCGGCCCCGCGCGGCACCGGGGCTAAGCCCTGGACGAGGCTCCCCAGCCGGCACGCCGACGGCTTGACCCAGGGGGGGACCCGAGCTTGACCGACGCGCGCGGGACACGCATGAACACACCATGAACGATCTCTCCTCGCGCGCCCCGGGTCGAGCGCCCCGAAAGGGCGTCCAGGCCTCCGCTGCCAAGTCCGCCACCACCGGGGCCGCCGGAGCCGCGGCACCGGCGTCGGCCGCCTCGGACGGCTATTCGGCCCGAGACATCGAGGTGCTGGAGGGGCTGGAGCCGGTGCGACGCCGGCCGGGCATGTATGTCGGGGGCACCGACGAGACCGCGCTGCATCACCTCGCCGCCGAGATCCTGGACAACGCCATGGACGAGGCGGTGGCCGGCCATGCCAGCCTGATCGAGTTCGCGCTCGAGGCCGGCAACCGGCTCACGGTGCGCGACAACGGACGCGGCATCCCGGTCGACCGCCACCCGAAATTCACCGACCGCTCGGCGCTGGAGGTGATCTTCACCACGCTGCACTCAGGCGGCAAATTCTCCGGCCGCGCCTACGCCACCGCCGGCGGCCTGCACGGCGTCGGCGCCTCGGTGGTCAACGCGCTGTCGTCGCGGCTCGAGGTGGAGGTGGCGCGCGACCGCGCGGTGTGGCGCCAGGAGTACGAACGCGGCCGGCCGATGGGCAAGCTCGCCCGCGTCGGCGCCACCCAGAACCGGCGCGGCACCCAGATCCGCTTCGTCCCCGATGCCGAGATCTTCGGCGCCCAGCGCTTCGACCCGCTGCGGCTGTACCGGCTGTGCCGCTCCAAGGCGTTCCTGTTCCGCGGCGTCACCCTGCGCTGGAGCTGCGACGACGGCCTGCTCGCCGCTCCCGCGCGGGTCGGCGAGGAGGTGCCGACGGAGGCGCTGCTGCATTTTCCCGGCGGCCTCGCCGACAGCCTGCGCGACGAGGTCGGCGAGGCCGGGGCCTTGGCCGAAGCCTGGTCCGGCGCGGCCGAGCTGCCGACCGCGTCGGGCGTCGCCACCGGGCGGCTGGAATGGGCGATCGCCTGGCTGGGATCCGGCGAGGCGGCGCTGGCCAGCTTCTGCAACACCATCCCGACGCCGCAGGGCGGTACCCACGAGACCGGCTTGCGCAACGCGCTGCTGCGCGGCCTGCGCGCCTGGGGCGAGCACCGGCACAACAAGCGCGCCCTGCAGGTCACCGCCGAGGACCTGTTCGGCGCCGTCGCCGCAAAGCTCTCGGTGTTCATCCGCGAGCCGCAGTTCCAGGGCCAGACCAAGGAGAAGCTGACCAGCAACGAGGCGACGCGGCTGGTCGAGACCGCGCTGCGCGACCGCTTCGACCATTGGCTGTCGGGCCATCCGGCGCAGGCCGACACCCTGCTCGCCTTCATCATCGAACGCGCCGAGGAGCGGCGGCGGCTGCGCGAGATCAAGGAGACGCCGCGCAAGTCCGCCACCCGTCGGCTGCGCCTGCCGGGCAAGCTGACCGACTGCACCAGCGAGCGCGCCGCGGAGACCGAGATCTTCCTGGTCGAGGGCGACAGCGCCGGCGGCTCTGCCAAGCAGGCGCGCGTGCGCGAGACGCAGGCGGTGCTGCCGCTGCGCGGCAAGATCCTCAACGTCGCCAGCGCCAGCACCGAGAAGCTGCGGCAGAACCAGGAGCTGCGCGACCTGGTCGAGGCGCTGGGCTGCGGCGTCGGCGAGCGCGCCGACATCGCCCGGCTGCGCTACGGCCGCGTCATCATCATGACCGACGCCGACGTCGACGGCGCGCACATCGCCTCGCTGCTGATGACCTTCTTCTACCGCGAGCTGCCCGACCTGATCCGGCTCGGCCACCTCTACCTGGCGCAGCCGCCGCTGTTCCGCCTCACCCAGGGGGCGAAGACGGTGTACGCGATGGACGACCGCGACCGCGAGCGCAAGCTGCGCTCCTCCTTCAAGGCCGGCGCCAAGGTCGAGGTCAGCCGCTTCAAGGGGCTGGGCGAGATGCCGACCGCCGACCTCAAGCTGACCACGATGGATCCCGCGCGACGCACCCTGCTCAAGGTGGTGGCGCATGCCGAGGACCGCGCGCGCACCAGCACCATGGTCGAGAGCCTGATGGGCCGGCGGCCGGAGCTGCGCTTCCAGTTCATCCAGGCGCACGCCAAGGACGTGGAGCTGCTCGACGTCTAGCCAAGGCACCGGCGCGGCGACGGGCGACGCCACGCCGCTGGCGATCGCGCCGGAGGCGCGGGCGGCGATCCTGCGGCTGAACAACCTGCACGCGACCGAGCTGTCCTGGCTCGACGCGGCCGAACTGGCGGCCATGCTGGAGGGCGCCTTCCATGCCCGCAGCATCGGCTGGGCGGAGGCGTTCCTGCTGGCGTTCGACCAGCACGCCGGGTACGCCAGCCCAAACTTCGCCTGGTTCCGCGAGCGCTACCCGAGGTTCGTCTATGTCGACCGGATCGCGGTCGCGGCCGAAGCACGCGGACGGGGTCATGCGCGGCGCCTCTACGGCGACCTGTTCCGACGCGCGGCGGCGGCGGGCCACACCCGGGTCGCCTGCGAGGTCAACGCCTATCCGCCCAACCCGGCCTCGGAGGCGCTGCATGCGAGCCTCGGCTTCGCCGAGGTCGGCCGCGCCGTGCTGCGCGACGGCGCCAGGACGGTCAGGTATCTGCTGCGCGGGAACGCTCCCTGAGGTCGAGCTTGGCCGGCGGTGGCGCAGGACCAGGGTGGCCGGGGCGTTCAGCTGACGTGGGTGAGCACGTGGATGCCGCTGGCCGCGGCGGCGGCGACGATCAGGTGGGAGGCGGATCCGCCGGCCACCGCCGGCAGCGTCGCGGCGAAGCCGCCGGAGACGGCGGTCGCGGGCAGGACCGTGCCGATGCGCGCCGTGCCGACAAAATCCTGCGCGGTCATGGTGGCGGAGCCGCTGAAAATCGTCGCAGACATGATCGCAATTCCTCCTGAAAGTGTTCTCTCAAAATAACATAATCATCGCTGTGGAGAGATCCGGCGACATGTAGTCATCGTTTTCTCCTCTGATGCAGATCATTACCAACATCACGGTTCCGTGATCAAGTAATTTCGTTGATCAACAATGATCGGGATTCTTAATAATATCCGCAGGAGTCTTATTATTGCGGCCGCGCCGGCCTACGCTGCGTCGAGCGTCGGGTAGTCGATGTAGCCCTCCGCACCCTGGCTGTACCAGGTCGCCGGCACGTCCTGGTTCAGCGGCGCGCCCTGGCGGATCCGCTCCGGCAGGTCCGGATTGGCCAGGAAGGTGCGGCCGAAGGCGATCGCGTCCGCCTCGCCGCGATCCAGCACCGCCTGGCCGCGCGCGCCGTCATAGTCCGAGTTCAGCACCACCGGACCAGCGAAGGCGTGCCGGATCGCCGGCGCCACCGGGGGTCGCGCGGCGCGGCCGAAGGTGCCCTCGGCACCGGGCTCGCGCAGCTCGATGAAGCCGATGCCGAGCTCGCGCAGGGCGGCGGCGGCGGCGCTGAACAGCGTCACCGGATCGCTGTCCTGCACCCCCTGTATCGGCTCGTTCGGCGACATCCTCACGCTGGTGCGGTCGGCGCCGACCGTCGCGGCGACCGCCTCGGTGACCTCGCGCAGCAGGCGGATGCGGTTCTGCACCACGCCGCCATAGCGGTCGCTGCGCGCGTTGGCGCCGTCGCGCAGGAACTGGTCGATCAGGTAGCCATTGGCGGCGTGGATCTCCACGCCGTCGAAGCCGGCGTCGCGGGCGTGGCCGGCGGCACGGCGGTAGTCGGCGAGCAGGCGCGGGATCTCGTCCAGTTCGAGTGCCCGCGCCCGCGCGTAGGGCTGCTTGCCGGCGTAGGTGTGCGCCTTGCCGGGCGCGGTGGTGGCGGAGGCCGATACCGGCGGGGCGCCGTCGAGGAAGTCCGGGTGCACGATACGGCCCATGTGCCAGAGCTGGCAGACGATGCGGCCGCCGGCGCGATGCACCGCCTCGACCACCGGGACCCAGCCGGCCACCTGCTCGGCCGACCAGATGCCCGGCGCGTAGGGCCAGCCCAGCCCCTCCCGGCTGATCCCGGTGGCCTCGGTGATGATCAGCCCCGCACTGGCGCGCTGGGCGTAGTACTCCACCATGATCGGGGTCGGCAGGTGCGACGCGGTGGCACGGCCGCGGGTCAGCGGTGCCATCAGGATGCGGTTGGGAGACTGGATCGCACCGAGGCGGATCGGGTCGAACAGGGAGGGCATGCGCGTCTCGCTCGTGATCGTGGGAAGCGGGCAGGAGCGGCCCGCGGGACCGCTGCGGCAGAATCGCTTGTGGAGGTGTCGGCCGTGTCCTACGCTTGAGTCTCACAACAGTTGAAAGGAGGTGATCCAGTGTCTCATTGTTTGACCAAGGCTTTGCTCGACGTGACCTGGACAGCAGGGATCCCGGCTCCCGCCATCTCCAACGAGATGCCGGCCTGAGCCCACGTCGGCCAGGGTCTCAGACAATGGAAGGCTCCGGGAGCACCCCTCCCGGGGCCTTCGTCTTTTCGGGCGGCTGACCTTTTCGGGCGGCTGACCGGGC
>CAXTOC010000090.1:0-9502 GCA_964245725.1 uncultured Acetobacteraceae bacterium
GCCGACTCGACGTCGGCCACGTTCACGCCGTACCGGGCGCAGGCGGCGCGGTCGCGGCCCGCGGCGGGGAGGCCGCGCGGCGCGACGGGCCCGTACGTCGGGTGTTCGGCGCCGGCTTGCGTGCGGCCATCGAGCGCATGAGCCAGGTCGTGCCGGGCCGATCGGCCGCGCGGCGACGCGAGCGGGCGCTGGCCACCATGGCGGGCGTGGTCGGCGCGATGGTGCTGGCGCGCGCGGTGGATGACCCGACGCTGCGGGACGAGATCCTGTCTGCGACTGCCAACGCGTTGGCGTCGGAGACCGTCGGATAGCTCGTCCCCGCGACGCGCCCGCAAGAACGGGCTGTCCGCTTCTCGGCAGGCAACGGCTTCGCCCGAGGATCACGGCCAGCCGCCGCGACCACGTCGCGAGGCTGCATGAGCTTGTCCAACGTGATCGGCGGACCGTCGAGGCGCGTGCCCATCGCATCGTGGATCGCGTTCGCCACGGCACCGGTGATGCCGATCACGTCGATCTCCGGGATGTCTGGCTCACCGGCGTCGGGAGGCCCGATGACCGGCGTCACGACCTCGCGGACGACGCTGCGGCCGCCATCCGCAAGCTCGTCACGAGGACGCTACACGGTGACGAGGATCTTGCCGATCTGCTCGTTGCCTTCCAGGTAGCGGTGCGCCTCGACGATCTGGTCCAGGGTGAACGTCCTGGCGATCTTCGGCGTCAGCGCGCCGGCGGCCAAGCCGTCGAGCACGTACTGCACGCCCCGCGCGCGGCGCGCCAGATCGGCCAGGATCTCAAGCAGCGTGTAGGCGCGCATCGACAGGCGGTTGCCGAAGCTCGCCATGGTCGGGAACGGCGTCTCCTCGCCGCTCAGCGCGCCGTACTGGAACAGGATGCCCGAGGGCGCCATCCCTTCCGCCAGCTTCAGCACCGTGCGTCCGCCGACCGGATCGAACACCACGCGAGCACCCTTGCCGCCGCTCGCCGCCATGATGGCCGCCGGCACATCGTCCTCCTCTGTCGCCACGACCGCCGCGGCGCCGGCCTCCAGCAGCGCCCCGCGCTTGGCCCTCGTGCGCGTGGTCGCGATCGGCGTCGCCCCGGCGTGGCGGGCGATCTGGATCGCCGCCAGTCCCACGCTGGAAGAGGCGGCGGTAATCACCACCGCATCGTCGGCTCCGAGCTGGGCGATGTCGATCAGCGCGCCGTATGCCGTCATGTACTGCATCCAGACCGAGGCGGCCTGCTCGAACGACAGCGCCGCGGGCTTCGCCACCAGCACGTCCGCAGGAACCAGCGCGATCTGCGCGTAGCTTCCGTATCGACCCTGCGAATAGCCGGGGATCGTGCTGACCGCGTCGCCGACCTTGAAGCCGGTGACGTCGGGCCCGAGCGCGCGGACGATCCCCGACACCTCGTAGCCGATCCGCGACGGCAGGCTCGGCTGCTCCATGTAGGCGCCGCGCCGGAACGACGCTTCGGCGCGATTGAGGCCGATCGCGCGAACCTCGAGCTGTGCCTCGCCCGGTCCTGGCTGCTGCGGCGTCTCCTCCTCGAGCGACAGCACTTCGGGACCACCCAACTCGTGGAAACGCACGACTTTGCTCATCGACGGCCGTCTCCAGATCACGCCCCGCGCACGCTGCCACCCCGCCCCGCCGGGTGCAATCGGCGGCGCACGGCGGATTGCGGCTGCCGGCCAGCGCCCGCGCGATCCGGTCACCCGCTCAGGGTCAGGTCCCTGATCCGGCTGGCGAGCGCTTCCATCGCGAACGGCTTGGTCAGCACGTGCATGCCGGGCTCCAGGTGGCCCTGGCTCAGCACGGCGTTCTCCGCGTAGCCGGTGATGAACAGGACCTTGAGGTCGGGGCGCGCGATGCGGGCGGCGTCGGCCATCTGACGACCGTTCATGCCGCCGGGCAGGCCGACATCGGTGACCAGAAGGTCGATGCGTACACCGGATTGCAGCACCTTCAGGCCGGCGGCACCGTCGGCCGCCTCGACGGCAACGTAGCCGAGGTCCTCCAGCACTTCCGTCACCAACATGCGCACCGTGGGCTCGTCGTCCACCACCAGCACGATCTCGTCGTTCTCCGCGCGCGGCGCCGCCGACAGCGCCGCGGGACCGTCGGCTTCGTCCACGTCGCCGCGATGGCGCGGCAGGTACAGGCGCACCGTCGTGCCCCGGCCCGGCTCGGAGTGGATGCGTATCTGACCGCCGGACTGGCGGACGAAGCCGTAGATCATCGACAAGCCGAGACCGGTGCCCTGGCCGAGCGGCTTGGTGGTGAAGAACGGCTCGAACACGCGGTCGACGATGTCCGGCGGCATGCCGGCCCCGTCATCGCTGACGCAGAGCGTGACGTACTGTCCCGGCGGCAGCTCGCGCTCGCCGGCGGCGCGCTCGTCGAGCCAGCAGTTGCCGGTCTCGACCGTCAGCTTGCCGCCGCCCGCCATGGCGTCGCGCGCGTTGATGCAGAGGTTGAGCAGCGCGTTCTCGAGCTGGCTCGGGTCGATCAGCGTGTTCCACAGGCCCGCCGCGGTGACGAACTCGACCGCGATCTCCGGTCCCACCGTGCGTCGGACCAGATCGTCCATGCCGCCCACCAGGCGGTTGACGTCGGTCGTCTTGGGATCGAGCGTCTGCCGGCGCGAGAAGGCGAGCAGCCGTTGCGTCAGCGCCGCGGCGCGCTTGGCCGCAGCCTGCGCCGCGTTGACATATCGATCGACGTCCCTGAGTCGGCCTTGGGCGACGCGGGTCTGGAGCAGCTCCAGGCTGCCGGCGATGCCGGTCAGCAGGTTGTTGAAGTCGTGCGCGAGGCCGCCGGTGAGCTGGCCGACAGCCTCCATCTTCTGAGCCTGCCGCAGCTGTTCCTCGGCCTTCTGCCGCTCCGCCATCTCGGCCGTGAGCTGACGCGTCCGTTCCGCCACACGCTGCTCCAGCGTCGTATTGAGCTCCCCCAGCGCTGCGTTCAGGTGATCGGCCTTCGTCAGCGCGCGCGCCAGGTCGCTCCGCGCCCGGTCCAGCGCTGCCGTCAGCGACTCTGCTTGCACCAGTGCGCCGTTGGCGTTGGCCGCCAGCCCGAGCGAGACCACGACCTCGCTCTCCGCGCGCAGCAGTGCGGCGAGCACGGGAAAGCCGATCTCGGCCAGGTCGGGATGGTCGGACCGGCCGGCGCTGCCGCCGAGCAGCACCAACACGGCCGAGGCGCTGTCGTCGACCTGCGCCGAGAAGGGAGACAGGTTGGCCGCGTCGGGAAACGCGACGTGGCCGACAAATCGGTCGGCGCCGTCGCAGCGGCTGAACAACTCGCGCCAGGTCGGGCCGCCCGGCAAGGTCTGTGCAAATCCCGGTGCGGGACGAAGCACGCCCAGTTCATGATCTCGGATCAGGATGAGGATCGCCTCGACGTCCCAGTGCCGGGCCAGCGCCGATGCCGCCTCGGCTCGCTCGGCGCGGTTCGCCAAGGCGTTGATCAGCTGCCTCTCGCAAGCCTTCATCGTCGGTGAGCGCTCCTCCGGGTCAGGCTGGCAGCACGCAGACCAGTGCGGTGCAGTTGTGGAAGCCGTCGAACTGCCCGTCCGAGCGTGCGATCTGCCCGTGCGTGACGCAGCCGATCATCGGAACCGCAGGCAATGTCGATCGGACGGCCTCCAGCTCCATCGTGTACGCATCGCCGATCCGGGCGCGGGTTGCGGCACAGTCGAAGAACAGGGCGACCCCGGGCCTCTGGCCGCCGAGATTGGCGAGGGCTGCGGCCGTCGCCCGCTCCGCGGCCCGCAGGCTCGCCTCCAGGGTGCTTCGCATGATGCGCACGCGACTCCCGACCGGCACCTCGGCGGCGCACTGGATCGCACCCGTCGCGTCGACGGCGAGCGGCATTCGCAACAGATGTCCGGTGGGCGTCTCGATGCCGAGGATGTTGTGCAGGAAGAAGGGTAGCGGAGCCCGCGGGTCGAAAGACTGGCCGGTCACCTCGGCATGCGCTTCGAACGCCTGGATGGCCGGGAAGCCGTTCAGGCTCCTGAGCCTCAGGCCATCTGCATCGGTGACGCGCAGCGCCTCGGCCGCGGTTGCCCAGCCATGCCCGACGCCGACGCCAAGCGGCCTGGGGGAGAGGATCTCGAGCGCCACCGCCGCGTCGGAAAGGACCTCGGTGCCGTTGAACACCACGGTCCGGACGAATTGCGCGTTGTCGCCGGCTCCGCCGCCGAAGAACTGGTACTGCGCATCGGTCGCGATCATGAGTTCGTGGACCAGGCCGGGCGCGTGACCGGCAAGGGCGTCGGTCAGCACCAACGCGGCCCGGTGCAAGCTCGGCGTGTCCGGGCCGCGGAAGGTCGAGACGATCTGGCGCGCCGCCAGCGCCGGCGAGACATGCAGGTCGCGCCCGACGCCGATCGCAAAGTGGACGTGATCGCTCCTCAGGGCGAGTGCGCAGGCCGCTCCCTGGCCATGCTGCTGATGGGTGAACTCTCCTGCGGACGATGAGCCGACGAGCAGGGCCGACGGATGTTCCGCCCGGAGCGCCTCGAGCAGCTTCGCATGCGCGTAGCTGGGAGCCGCGAAGACCATGATCGCGTCGGGTGGTCCATCCAGGACCGACGTGATCTGGCGGCCGAGAGCATGTCCGGCCGCAGCGGGGTCGGTCAGTTCCGTGTAGGCGGTCGCGGACTGCATGCTGTCGCTCCGGATCAGGCAGCCGGACCATACTCCGATGCGACACCCTGGTCGATCATAACGTCAGCGTAACGCCCAGGCGGCATCCGGGCATGATCCCGGGCATCCACCCCAGGCGCGTCGTGCAGTCCCATGCTAAGCAGGCGCATGGAGCTTCGCCACCTCCGCTATTTCGTCGCCGTCGCAGAGGAAGGCAGCGTCACCGTCGCGGCCGGGCAGCGGCTGCACACGGCGCAGCCGTCGCTGAGCCGTCAGATCCGCGATCTCGAGCAGGAGGTCGGCACCCCGCTCATGCTGCGGGGACCCCGGGGGATCGAGCTGACCGCCGCCGGCCATGCCTTTCTCGATCATGCACGCATGGCACTTGTCCAGGCGCAGGCGGCCGTCGAGGCGGCTCGGCGGGCGGCCGAGCCGGCCAGGGCCGCACTCGTGGTCGGGTTCCTGACCGGCCAGGAGATGGAGTGGCTCGCGCCGCTGATGGCGCTGCTGCGCGACGAGCTTCCGACGATCGAGGTGACCGTCGTCAGCCAGCAGTCGCCCGATCTCGCCTGCGGACTGATGCGGGGCAGGATCGACCTGGCATTCCTGCGGCCGGAGGCGGAGGCGCCGGGCCTGGTGTATCGTCTGCTGCGGCGCGAGCCGCTCATCGTGCTGCTGCGGGCCGACCATGCGCTGGCGGCGCGCGCGGCGATCGCACCGCGGGATCTGGTCGGGCAGGTCCTGGTGGGCGTCCCGAACTCCAATTCCCCCGTCCTGCGCGCCGTCACCGACGCCTACGGCGAGCGGCTCGGCATCGACCTCACGCCCGATCACGAGGCGCTCAACCTGGCGATGGCGATCTCCCTGGTCGGCTCCACCGGAGGCGTGAGCCTGCTGCCCCTCTACGCCCGCAACATGCTCCCACCCAGCATCGTGAGCCGGCCGCTCGAAGCGACGCCCCCGATGATCGACCTCGTGCTGGGCTACCGTGAGGCGAACGCCTCTTCGCTGCTGGGAAGGCTCGTCGCGAAGATCGAGGACATGACGCTCGGCGTGGATCATCGGCCATCACCTTCCGGCAAAGCCGGCGCCGCCGGGTGAGCGGCATGCGTCGGTGCGCGTCGCGGGATCAGGATGCCACCGTCTGGTTGAACAGGATGCGGCGCTCCTCGTCGCTCGGTGGACCCGCGCGTCGCAGCGGCTTGCCGAGATCGACGCCGCGCCGCACCGCGGGACGCTGCTTGATCGAGGCGCGCCAGCGCGCGACGTTGGGCAGGTCGTCGAGCGCCTGCCCGAGCGCCTTGGCGATCAGCACCCATGGCCACGCCGCCATGTCCGCGATCGAGTACTCCCCCGCGATGTGGTCGCGCCCGTCCAGGTGCCGCTCGAGCACGCCCAGGCAGCGGCGATACTCGTCGCCGTAGCGACGGCGCGAATAGGGATGCTCGCCCTGCGCATAGTTGACGAAGTGGCTGAGCTGCCCCGCCATCGGGCCGAGATTGCCGACCTGCCAGAACAGCCACTGCAGCATCGCGCTGCGCTCTCGCGGCTCGACCGGCGCGAAGCGTCCGGCCCGCTCGGCCAGGTGCAGCAGGATGGCGCCCGACTCGAAGAGGCAGAGCGGACCGCCCGGCGCGTCGTGATCGACGATCGCCGGCATGCGGGCATTCGGACTGATCGCCAGGAACTCCGGCGCGTGCTGCTCGCCGCGCGTGATGTCGACCGGGATCATGCGGTATTCGAGCCCGGTCTCCTCCAGCATGATGGCGACCTTCCAGCCGTTGGGCGTCGGCCAGTAGTGGAAGTCGATCACGCGGCTGCCTCCTGGCCGCCGCCGAAGGCGCCCCGGCGGCGCAGCGCCTCGATCTCGTCCGCACCCAAGCCGGCCTCGCGCAGCACCTCGGCGGTGTGCGCGCCGTAGGCCGGAGCGCCGATGCGGATGGATTGCGGCGTCGCCGAGAAGCGCGCCGCCGGACGGGCCTGACGGACGCGGCCGGCGGCGGGATGCTCGGCCTCGACGACGATGCCGTTGGCGCGCACCTGAGGGTCGGCGAGGGTAGCCGTGCGCGTCAGCACCGGCGCGCAGGGCACGCCCGCCTCGGTGAGCACGGCGATCCAGGCAGCCGCGGAGCGCTGGCGCAGCGCCTGCTGGGTCAGGGCCAGACGTTCGTCGATATGAAGCTGGCGCAGCGCGACGGAGCGGAACCGCGGATCCTCGAGCCAGTCCGGGCGATCCAGGGCACGCGCCAGCGCCGCCCATTCGCGGTCGGACTGCACGGCGACGCTGATCGGGGTGTCGGCGGTGTCGTAGATCAGGTCGGCGAAGCTGGCGGCCTCCTGCTGCGGCAGGTCGTCGCCGACGAAGGTCTGGCTGCCCATGTCGGAGGCCCACAGGAAGGCGATCACCGCCTCCAGCATCGAAAGTCGGACATGCTGGCCCCCGCCGGTGCGGGCGCGTGCCAGCAGGGCGGCGGTGATCGCCTGTGCCGCGACGACGCCGGTGAGCTTGTCGGGCAGGATGGTGCGCACCAGGCGCGGCCGCTCCCGGTCCGAGCCGGCCTGCACCGAGGCGAGGCCGGACACCGCCTGCACCAGCGGATCGTATACCGGCTTGCCCGCATACGGACCGGTCTCGCCGAAGCCGCTGATGGAGACGTAGACGATGCCCGGCGCCACGGCGCGTATCGCCGCCTCGCCGACGCCGATGCGGTCGGCGACGCCGGGACGGAAGTTCTGCACGAAGACGTCCGCAGGCTCCGCCAGTCGCAGCAGGGCGGATCGCCCGGCCTCGGTCTTGAGATCGAGGACGACGGAGCGCTTGTTGCGGTTGTTGTGCAGGAACGACGCGGACACGCCGCCGCGCCGGTTAGCGCCGGCGCGCGTGTGATCGCCGCCGCCGGGTGCCTCGACCTTGACGACGTCGGCACCCTGGTCGCCGAGCGTCATGGTCGCGAGCGGACCGGAGATCATCGAGGTGAGGTCGATGACGCGGACGCCGTCGAGCGGTCCGGGCATGGGCAGAGACTCCGTGCAGGGCTGACGGCGCTAACGGCGTCCGGCTCGCGCATGTTGCATGCGCACGGTCCGCCGGGCGCAGCAAGATCCTGGACGCAGCAAGGTCCTGGGCACAGCAAGGTCCTGGGCACAGCAAGGTCCTGAGCGCGCCTCGGACTTTACACCGACCGCCGCGCACCTATCCTGCCGGCGATCGTCGATAGCAGCGAGCATCGCGTCAGCCGAGGAAGCCGCCCATGAGCGTCGCCCTGCGCAGCAGCATCGTCACCGGCGCCGGTTCCCGGCGCGGGATCGGGCGGCACACGGCGCATGTCCTCGCCGCCGCCGGCTGGGCGGTCGCCATCCTCGACATCGAGGCCGCCGCCGCCTCGGAGGCCGCGGCGGAGATCGCGGATCGCCACGGCGTCGAGGCGAGCGGCTACGGCTGCGACGTCACCGACGAGGCCGCCGTGGATGCCGCCATCGCCGCGGTAGAGGCCGAGCTGCCGCCGGTCGGCGCGCTGGTGAACAATGCCGGCGTCACCTCGCCGATCCGCTTCTCCGAGGTCAGCGTCGCCGAGTGGGAGCGTGTGCTGCGGATCAACCTGCACGGCAGCTTCCTCGTCACCCGACGCGTGGTTCCCGGCATGACGGCGCGCGGCTTCGGGCGCATCGTCATGCTGTCGTCGGTCTCCGCCGAGCGCGGCGGCGGCGTGTTCGGCGGCGTCGCCTACTCGGCGGCCAAGGCGGCGCTGCTCGGCTTCACCCGTGCCCTGGCACGCGAGGTGGGACCCGACGGCATCACGGTGAACGCGGTGGCGCCGGGCCTGATCGACACCGACATCACGGCCGGCAAGCTCGATCCCGAGAGGAAGGCGAGGCTGATCGCCGACGTGCCGATGGCGCGGGCCGGACGCACCGAGGACGTGGCCGACGTGATCGCCTTCCTGTGCCGCCCGGAGAGTTCGTACGTGACCGGGGTCACCTGGGACATCAACGGCGGCTCGCACATCCATTGACCTCGGCACCGACCCTGTAGCGGCGCGAGGTCGATCTCGATGGTACGGCAGCTCGACGCACCGATCCTCGGATCGCTCGGCTGGTCCTCGGCGGTGGCGCTGCTGCCGATAGTCGTGCTGTTCGTGCTGCTCGGCGTGTTCAGCTGGCGCGCCGAGCGCGCAGCGGCGGCAGCACTGCTCACGGCCGTCATCGTCGCGGTGGCGGCCTACGGCGTCGGCATCCTGCCGGCATTGGACATGGTGGCGCTCGGCGCCGCCTTCGGCCTGATCTCGGTCGCCTGGGTGATCCTGAACGCGCTGTGGATTTACAACGTCACGGTGGCCAGCGGACATTTCGCCGCCCTGCGCGGCGCGTTCGACCGGGTGGGCGGGCCACCGCCGGTGCAGATGCTGCTCATCGCGTACTGCTTCGGCGGCCTGCTCGAGGGCCTGATCGGCGCCGGCGCGCCGGTGGCGATCTGCGGCGCCATGCTCGTCAGCGTCGGCATCCCGCCGATCCGGGCCGCGGTGTGCGCGCTGATCGCGGACTCCGTGCCGGTCGCCTTCGGCACCCTGGCCCTGCCCGTGGTCGCGCTGTCGTCCTCGACCCAGATCCCGGTCGAGCTGCTCGGCCGCATGATCGGCCGGCAGACGCCGCTGCTCGCGGCCACGGTGCCGTTCATCCTGCTGTTCCTCGTCGATGGCTGGCGGGCGATCAGGGCCTACGGCTGGATCGCGCTGCTCGCCGGCCTGAGCTTCGCGGTCACGCAGTTCGCGGTCTCGAACTTCGTCTCGGTGAAGCTCGCCGACGTGCTGGCGGCACTGGTCTCCTCGGCGGTGGTCTCCGGCCTGG
>CAXTOC010000091.1:0-9468 GCA_964245725.1 uncultured Acetobacteraceae bacterium
GGTCTGCTCCAGCTCGCTCGTGAACATCTCTATGGCGGCCTGCCGCTGCGCCGCGCGCAGGATCGCGGCCGCATCCGCCGGCGCTGCGTCGGCGCCGGGCGGTCGCACCGTGCCGCCGGCCAGCAGGATCGCCAGCGTGATCGCGGGCGTGAAGCGGCGAGCTCTGCGCATTATGTTAGAAAAGGACGGAGAGCGTCGCCTGACAAGGATAATGCGCGGGCGACGGGGCGGCGGCCGCGCGGCTGCCGGGCTTTGCCCTTGACCCGCCGGGGCAGGAGGCGCCAGACCGCCTGTGCGAAGAGGCTTGCGGAGCTGATCATGTTCGAGGGATCGATCACCGCGCTGATCACGCCGATGCAGACCGACGGCGGGCTCGACGAGGTCGCGCTGCGTCGTCTGGTGGGCTGGCAGATCGAGCAGGGCACCAGCGCCCTCGTGCCCACCGGCACCACCGGCGAGAGCCCGACCCTGACCCACGCCGAGCACCGCCGGGTGATCGACCTGGTGGTGGCCGAGGCGGCCGGCCGGGTGAAGATCCTGGCTGGCACCGGCTCGAACTCCACCGCTGAGGCGATCGACACCACGCGCCACGCCGAGCGCGCCGGCGCCGACGCCGCACTGGTGGTGACACCCTACTACAACAGGCCGACCCAGGAGGGGCTCTACCGCCACTACATGGCGATCGCGGACGCCGTCGAGCTGCCGATCGTGATCTACAACATCCCGGCCCGCAGCGTCGTCGACATGACGGTGGCGACGATGCAGCGGCTGGCGCGGCACCCCAACATCATCGGGGTGAAGGACTCCACCGCCAACCTGCTGCGTCCGCTGCAGATACGCGCCGCAGCCGGGCCGGGCTTCGTGCAGCTCTCCGGCGAGGACGGCACCGCACTCGCCTTCCTCGCCGCCGGCGGGGTCGGCTGCATCAGCGTCACCGCCAACATCGCACCTCGGCTCTGTGCCGACATGCATGCGGCCTGGCGTGCCGGCGCGCTGCGCCAAGCGATGGCGATCCAGGACCGCCTGCTGCCGCTGCACGAGGCGCTGTTCGTCGAGAGCAGCCCCGTGCCGGCCAAATATGCCGCCCAGCTGATCGGGCTCGCCGGCGAGACCTGCCGGCTGCCGCTGGCGCCGCTCTCCGAGCAGGCGCGCGACGTCGTGCGCCGGGCGGTGCAGGGCCTGGAACTGGCGCCGGCCGGCGGCGGAGACGGGCATGGCTGACAAGCGCAAGAGCGGGATGATCACCCACGGCGTGGCGGCGCAGAACCGCAAGGCGCGCTACGACTACACCATCAAGGAGACGGTGGAAGCCGGCATCGTGCTCAAGGGACCGGAGGTGAAGAGCCTGCGCCTCGGACGCGCCACCCTGACCGAGGCCTATGCCGGGGAACGCGACGGCGAGGTCTGGCTGTTCAACTGCTACATCCCGGAATACCAGGCCGGCGTGCTGTCGCGCTTCGAGCCGCGTGCGCCGCGCAAGCTGCTGCTGCACCACAAGCAGATCGACCAGATGCTCGGCGCGGTGGCGCGCGGCGGCCAGACGCTGGTGCCGCTCGACATCCACTTCAACGAGCGCGGCGTCGCCAAGGTGACGCTGGCGGTCGGCGAGGGGAGGAAGAAGGCCGACAAGCGCCACGCCATCGCAGAGCGCGACTGGCAGCGCGACAAGGCGCGCCTGCTGCGCGCGCGGGGATAGCCGGACCGGGCTGTCGAGTTGTTGACGCTGTCGCTGTAGCCAACATAACGTTAGTTGGGGCGGCTGGGGTGCGGTCATTGGCGTGCGGTGGAAGCAGACGCGACGTGCGCGCTCGGCCGGTGCGGGATCGGCCAGGCATGGGCGGGCACGCACGCCACGCCGTCGGCGATGCAGGTGCTGAACCTCTCCCGGATCGCGCGGCTTGAGCGAGGCGGCATACAGCGCGGCCGCCAGTCACGCCGCGCTGATCGCGACGCAGCTGGCGGTCAGCCGCTGCGGCCGCGACCTCGAGGCGGCGTTCCGCTGCGTCGTCGAGGGGGCGGCGGCGGTGGTGCGGTGCTGCGAGCTCGCCGCGATCGAGGTGGTGGAGGGCGACGAGCTGGTCTATCGCGCCTCGAGCGCGCCGGCCAGCATCGGCGTCCGCCTGCCGCTGACGGGCTCCGCCTCGGGCCTCTGCCTCGGCCTGGGCCGCGCCATGCTGATCGACGACGCCGGAACCGACGCGCGGGTCAACGAGGCGGCCTGCCGAGCGCTCGGCATCGGCTCGATGGTGCTGGTGCCGATCCCGCGCCACGGCGTCGGTGCCGGCGTGCTGAAGCTGGCCTGCTCGCGGACGCGCGCCTTCGTCGAGCAGGACGTGCTGCTCGGCCAGCTGCTGGTCGGCATCCTGGCCGCGGGACTGAGTGCCGTCGACGAGACCGAGGCGAGAGAGGCGCTCGCCTCCAGCGAGGCCTTCAACCGCAGGATCCTGCAGAGCTCGGGCGACCGGATCGAGCTGCTCGACCTCGAGGGCAGGATCGTGTCGATCAACCAGGCGGGCCTGGCCCTGCTCGGGCTGCGCACCGATGCGGGGATCATCGGCACCGACTGGCTGGAGGGCTGGCCGACGGAACGGCGTCTCGAGGCGGCCGCGGCGCTGGCGGAGGCGCAGGCCGGCCAGTGCGGACACTTCCGTGCCGCCGGGCTGGCCTCGGGAAGCCGGCGCCGCTGGTGGGACGTGGCGGTGACGCCGATCCCGGGCGCGGACGGCGCGCCGCACCGCCTGCTGTCGATGTCGCGCGACATCACCGAGCTGCACGACGCCAGCGAACGGATCGAGCTGGCCCTGGACGCGGGCTCGGTGCTGGGCATCGGCGTGTGGGACTCGGGCGTGCTGTCGATCGACAGCCGGATGGCGGGCATGCTCGGCCTCGCCGCCGGCGCCGGCTGGCGCGACATCGCGCCGTCCGCGTTGCTCGATCAGGTGCATCCGGGCGACCAGGCGACGCTGCGCGCGCTCCCGGCGCAGGCGGCGCAGGACAGCGGGCGCTTTCGCGCCGCTTTCCGGCTCCGCGCCGATCCGGCGGTCCAGGTCGAAGGCTGGCGCTGGCTGGAAGCGCGCGGCCTCGCGGCGAGCGCCCGCAACGGCGAGGTCGCCCGCGTCACCGGGGTGCTGATCGACATCGACGCCCGCAAGCGCGCCGAGCTGGAGCTGGAGCTGAACGAGCAGACGCTGCGCCAGATCGCGGACTCGGTGCCGATCCTGATCGCCTATGTCGGGCCCGACCTGGCCTGCCGCTTCGTCAATCGTGCCTATGCCGGCTGGTTCGGCAGGCCGCTGCAAGGCGGCCCGGGACGCCCGATGAAGCGGCTGCTCGGCGTCGCGCTCGATGACGGGCCGCGCGTGCTGCTGGAGCGCGCCCTCGCCGGCGAGACGATACGCTTCGACGGCCAGGTGCGGCATCGCGACGGCACCCTGCGCGACGTCGATATCGGCTACCAGCCGCGCCGGCGCGGCGGCGGCGAGATCGACGGCTGCTACGTGATCGGCATCGACATCACCCGGCGCCAGGAGGAGGCGCGCGCGCTCAACCGCTCCAACCTGACGCTGGAGCACAGCCTGGCGATGGTGCAGCACGAGAGCGAGCAGGTCTGGCGTCTGGCACGCGACCTGCTGAGCGTGTTCGACGCCGACGGCGCCTTGCGCAGCTTCAACCCCGCCTGGTCCGCCGCGCTGGGCTGGGAGCCCGAGCAGCTGCGCGGCCGCCGCTACTCCGACTTCCTGCATCCCGACGACGTCGACCGCACCGCCCGCGCGCTGGGCCTGATCGCCGGCAGCGGCGGCCGCGGCGGCTTCGAGAACCGCTGGCGCTGCCGGGACGGCAGCTATCGCTGGCTGTCGTGGAACGCGGTGCTGGCCGACGGGCTGCTCTACGCCGCCGGACGCGACGTCACCGCCGAGAAGGACGCGGCGCTGCGCCTCGCGCGCACCGAGGAGCAGCTGCGCCAGTCGCAGAAGATGGAGGCGGTCGGGCAGCTCACCGGCGGCATCGCGCACGATTTCAACAACCTGCTGACCGGGGTGATCGGCAGCATCGAGATGATGCGCCACCGGCTTCGGCAGGGGCGCGCCGGCGAGCTGGACCGCTACCTGGACGCCGCCGCCGGTGCGGCCGAGCGGGCGGCATCGCTGACGCACCGCCTGCTGGCCTTCTCGCGCCGGCAGACGCTCGACCCCAAGCGGATCGCAGCCCAGCGCCTGGTCGACGGGATGGAGGACCTGATCCGCCGCACCGCGGGTCCGGCGGTGACGCTGCAGATCGTCCGCCATCCAGGCCTGTGGAGCATCTTCTGCGATCCCGGCCAGCTCGAGGCGGCGCTGGTCAACCTCGCCAACAACGCCCGCGAGGCGATGCCGGATGGCGGCCGCCTGGTGATCGAGACCGGCAACGCGGTGCTCGACGATGCGGACACCGAAGGCGAGATCCCGCCCGGCGACTACGTCGCGATCTCGGTCGCCGACACCGGCGCCGGCATGTCGGCCGAGGTCGCGGCGCGCGCCTTCGACCCGTTCTTCACCACCAAGCCGATCGGCCACGGCACCGGGCTCGGCCTGTCGATGATCTACGGCTTCACGCGGCAGTCCGGCGGGGACGCGCGCATCGCGACCGTTCCGGGACGCGGCGCCCGGGTGACGATCTACCTGCCGCGCTACCGTGACCCGCGCGGCGAGCCGCCCGGCGGCGGCAAGGCGGCCCCGGCGCATCCGGGACATACCGTGCTGCTGGTCGAGGACGAGCCGATGGTGCGCATGCTGCTCGGCGAGGCGCTGGGCGAGATCGGCTGCGACACCATCGAGGCGTCGGACGGCGTCGGCGGCCTGCGGGTGATGCAGGACGACAAGCCGGTCGACCTGCTGATCACCGATATCGGCCTGCCGGGCGGCATCAACGGCAGGCAGCTGGCGGAGGCGGCACGCACGCTGCGGCCGGAGCTGAGGGTGCTGTTCATCACCGGCGCCGGGCAGAGCGCCGCGCGCGGGGCGCCGGCGTTCGGCGAGAGCCTGGTTCGGGGCGAGGGTCCGGGCGACCTCTGGACCCAGGTGATCGAGAAGCCGTTCACCATGGAGTTGCTGATGCAGCGCGTACGGTCCATGATCCGCATGTCGCCGGCGCGAGCGCCTCTGCAACCACCTGTCGACGCGCCCGTTCAGACACCGAAATCCTGAGATCAGCTGCAAGATGAAGAAGTCCCTCCCTGCCCTGGCCGGTGCGGTCGCCGCGGCCCTGCACCTCACCGCCGCGCCGCTGGCACGCGCGGACACGCCGCCGCCGCGCACCCGCGGCGTGGTCACCGCCGTCAGCGGCGACACGGTAACCCTCAAGACACGCTTCGGCGGTCCGGCGACGCTGAAGATCGGTGCCGACACCGGCTTCGTGGGTGCCGCGAAATCGACCCTGGCGGAGGTCAAGCCGGGTCGCTTCATCGGCACCGCGGCCACCCCTGGTCCGAACGGCACCCTGCGCGCGATCGAGGTCACGATCTTCCCCGACAGCATGCGCGGCGCCGGCGAGGGCCACTACGGCTGGGACCTCGGCAAGTCGAGCTCGATGACCAACGGCACCATCGGCACCGTGACCGCCTCCACCAGGCTGAGCATGACCGTCAGCTACAAGGGTGGCCAGAAGACGCTGCTGGTCCCCGACGACGTGCCGGTGGTAGACCTGCAGCCCGGCGACCGCTCGCTGCTGCAGCCCGGCGCGCACGTGGTGGCGATCGGTCCGAAGTCCGCCGACGGCAGCGTCGAGGTCAAGCGCATCATCATCGGCGAGAAGGATGTCGTGCCGCCGATGTAGCGGGCGACGCGGGAGACCAGCTTGGCGCGGGATAGATCCGGCCGGACGGAGGCGGCGCGAGAGCGGGTGGTCATCCACCCGCTGGTGGTGCGCGTCACGCACTGGGTCAGCGCGTTCGCCATCGGCTGCATGGTGGCCAGCGGGTGGCAGATCTACGACGCCTCGCCGCTGCTGCCGTTCCACTTCCCGGGCCGGCTGACCCTGGGCGGCTGGCTCGCCGGCGGCATCGCCTGGCACCTGGCGGCGATGTGGCTGCTGCTGGGCAACGCGCTGATCTACTTCGCCTACGGCTTCATCGGCCGGCACTTCCGGCGCACGCTGCTGCCGATCCGGCCGTCCGACGTCGCGCGCGACCTGCGCCACGCCCTGACCTTCAGGCTGCAGCACGAGCTCGGCGTCTACAACGCGGTGCAGCGGCTGCTCTACCTGGGCGTGCTGCTGCTCGGCATCGCAGCCGTACTGTCCGGGTTCGGCCTGTGGAAGCCGGTGCAGCTGCAGCTGCTCGACCAGCTGGTGGGCGGCTACCCGGTGATGCGCTGGATCCACTTCCTGGCGATGGTCGGCATCGTCGGCTTCTTCGCCATACACATGCTGCTGGTGATCCTGGTGCCGCGCACCCTGGTGGCGATGATCACCGGCCGCGCCCGCCTGCGTCGCGGCGAGCGATGAGCCGCCGCCAAGCGGACGATCCGCAGGGTCGGCGCATGCTGCTGCGCTCCGGCCTGTCGCTGGGCGCGCTCTCCCTGCTCAGCGGCTGCAACCTGACCGACGGCGATGCCGCCGACCGCGTGCTGTGGGCGATGTCGCGCCTCAACGACCGCCTGCAGGCGCTGCTGTTCAGCCCGACGCGGCTGGCGCCGGTCTATCCGGCCTCCAGCCTGACCAAGCCGTTCCCGTTCAACGCCTATTACCCGATGGACAACGTCCCGGAGATCGACCTCGAGCACTGGTCGCTCGAGGTGTCCGGCCTGGTGTCGGACAGGAGCAAGTGGACGCTGTCGCGGCTGCGCCAGCTGCCGCAGCGGGCGCAGATCACCCGCCTGATCTGCGTCGAGGGGTGGAGCGCCATCGGGCAGTGGAGCGGCGTGCCGCTGCGCACCTTCCTGGAGCGGGTAGGCGCCGACCTGACCGCGCGCTATGTCGGCTTCAAGTGCGCGGACCGGTACTACTCCAGCATCGACATGTCGACGGCGCTGCATCCGCAGACCATCCTGGCGCTGGACACCAGCGGCGAGCCGCTGCCGCCGCAATATGGCTACCCGCTGCGCCTGCGCGTGCCGACCAAGCTCGGCTTCAAGAACCCCAAGCACATCGGTGCGATCTTCGTCACCAACAGCTATCCCGGCGGCTACTGGGAAGACCAGGGCTACAACTGGTTCAGCGGCAGCTGAGCCTCCGTCTCGAGCCGCTGGCGCAGCGCCGCCACCACGCTCTCGAACATCTCCGTGGTCAGCCGGCCGGTGTTCGTGTTGTAGCGCGACACGTGATAGCTGTCGGCCAGCAGCAGCCCGTCGGGCAGCGTCGCGATCTGGCCGTGGCTGAAGCGCAGGCGCGACAGCGGCATGCCGCAGGCGGACAGCACCGCGCTGTGCGCCAGCACCCCCAGCGCCAGCACCGCGCGCAGCGGGCGGATGCTCTGCAGCTCGGAGCGCAGGAAGCGGTTGCAGGTGCGGACCTCGATCGGCTGCGGCAGGTTGGCCGGCGGCACGCAGCGCACCGCGTTCACGATCCGGCAGCCGTGCAGCGTCAGCCCGTCCTCCGGGTCGGCGCCGTACCGTCCGGTGGCGAAGCCGAACTTCAGCAGCGTCTCGTAGAGCAGGATGCCGGCGAAATCGCCGGTGAAGGGACGCCCGGTGCGGTTGGCCCCCTTCACGCCCGGCGCCATGCCCACGACCAGCAGTTCGGCCCCGAGCGTGCCCCACGACGGCACCGGGGCGTTCCACCAGGGCGGATGCGCCGCGCGGTTGGCCTGCCGGTAGGCGACCAGGCGCGGGCAGAGCGGGCAGTCGCGGCTCGGCTGCTGCAGCGCCGGTGCTGCATCGATCGGCGCGGCTTCGACGGGTGCGGGGTCCGGTGGCGCGAGCATCGCCGTCGGTCAGAGGTTCGGCGTCGAGTCGGCGGCGAACGGTTCCGCCGGCACCGGTCGCGACGGCGTGCGGGTGCGCGGCTCGGTCTGGCGACGGGTGAACTCGGTGGCGATTTCGGCCAGCTCGATGAACTCGTCGGCCTGCCGCCGCAACTCGTCCGCCGCCGCCGGCGGGCTGGTGCGGATCGACGACACCACCGAGACGCGCACGCCCTGACGCTGCACCGCCTCGACCAGGCGGCGGAAGTCGGAGTCGCCGCTGAACAGGATCGCGTGGTCCATCTTCGGGCTCATCTCGAGCATGTCGACGGCCAGCTCGATGTCCATGTTTCCCTTGATCCGCCGCCGGCCGGTCTGGTCGGTGAACTCGCGCGCGGTCTTGGTCACCAGCGTGTAGCCGTTATAGACCAGCCAGTCCGTCAGCGGCTTGAGCGGAGAGTACTCCTCGGTGTCGAGCACGGCGGAATAGTAATAGGCCCGGACCAGCTTGCATCGCGCGCGGAAGAAGGCGAGCAGGCTGCGGTAATCGACGTCGAAGCCGAGGTTGCGGGAGGCTGAATAAAGGTTTGCGCCATCGATGAACAGGCAGACGCGGTCCTCGATACGGAAATCCATGGGGTGCAATCCTGACTGATATATTCGTGGAGCAGGTTTAAGAAATGGTCCGGCGGGCGGTTGCATGCCCGCGCGTCGCCAAGCCGGCGGAAGGTCGAATGCGGTGATCCTGGTCGCGATCGGTGCGAACCTGCCGGGCCCGTGGGGCAGCGAGCCGCTGCGCAGCTGCCGCCGCGCCGTGCGCGAGATCGACCGGCTGGCCGGGCTGCGGGTCGCGGCGGTGTCGCACTGGTATCGCAGCGTCCCGGTGCCGCGCGCCGCACAGCCCGACTACGCCAACGGGATGGTGCGGCTCTCGGGCACGGCCGAGCCCGCCGCCCTGCTCGCCGCCCTGCAGCAGCTCGAGCATCGGGCGGGAAGGGTGCGCGGGGTGGCGAATGCCGCGCGCACGCTCGACCTCGACGTGATCGACGTCGACGGCTTGGTACGCGACGCGCCTGATCCGGTGCTGCCGCATCCGCGCGCCCACGCCCGGGCCTTCGTGCTGCTGCCGCTGCGCGACGTGGCGCCGGGATGGGTGGATCCGCGTTCGCGGCGCAGCGTCGAGACGCTGCTGGCCGAGCTGAGAAGTGGTTGCGGCGAGGCGGCGCCACCGGTAGACTGGCCTGTCCCATACAAATAGAGCAGAGGTCGGCCGCATGGCGCGAGTCACCGTCGAAGATTGTGTCGAGAAGATCCCCAACCGCTTCGAGCTGGTCCTGCTCGCCGCCCAGCGCGCGCGCAACCTCAGCCGAGGCGAGGAGCTTACCCTGGATCGCGACAACGACAAGAACCCGGTGGTGGCGCTGCGCGAGATCGCCGGCGAGACCATCGAGGTGGCGCGGCTGCATCAGGACCTGGTCAAGTCGCTGGCCCGTGCGCCGGAGCCGGAGCCGGCCGACGAGGAGGTGCTCGACCTGATCCCGACCGACCAGAACATCTTCGGCCTCCAGGACGTCTCCGCCGAGGAGGAAGCC
>CAXTOC010000092.1:0-9376 GCA_964245725.1 uncultured Acetobacteraceae bacterium
GCCGGAGGCGCTGCGCCGCTGGCAGGCGACGCACGGCCTGGGCGCCGCCTGGGGGGAGGAGGAGAACCGGGCGGACGTGCTGGTATTCAGCCCCGAAGGCGGCCAGGAGCGCACCTTCGCCACCGGCCTGCGCAACTGCGTGGGCCTCGCCGTGCAGCCCGGCTCCGGGACGCTGTGGTGCTCCACCAACGAGCGCGACGGCCTCGGCGACGACCTGGTGCCGGACTACGTCACGCGGGTCCGCGAGGGCGCGTTCTACGGCTGGCCCTGGTACTACCTGGGCGGCCACGAGGAGCCGCGCCTACGCGGACAGCGGCCGGACCTGAGGGACCGCGTGAGCCTGCCGGACGTGCTGATCCAGCCGCATTCGGCTTCGCTGCAGATGAGCTTCTACGACGCCGACGCGTTCCCGGCCGGCTACCGCGGCGCCTTCGCGGCCGAGCACGGGTCGTGGAACCGTGCCAGGCGCACCGGCTACAAGGTGATACGCATCCTGCTCGACGCGCACGGCGATCCGACCGGCGAGTACGAGGATTTCCTCACCGGCTTCGTCGCCGACGACGATGCGGTGTGGGGACGCCCGGTCGGCGTCGCGGTGGCCCACGACGGCGCCCTGCTGGTCAGCGAGGACGCGGGCGGCACCATCTGGCGCGTGTCCTACGTCGGTCGCGGCCGCTAGATATTCGGTCCCGGCAGTCGGTCGAGCGGACTGAGCCTGGATCGTGCGCACTCGCTCGGCCTGCCCGCCTCCCTCGGCGACTGCAAGCTCCCTTGATTCTCTACGCAGGAGGCACCGGCGGCTTGCCCGGTTCGCTGATGTACCTCTTCAGGGCTTGGCTAGCTTAGCCCACTGGCGTCTTGCCTCGGCCCGAGTGAGCACGTAGGGCTCCAGGGAATAGTTCAGCGTTCGAAACAGACGGAGATGTCGCAGATAGATCCGTGTTGCGGTTCGTGGCGTGACCAAAGACTTCCATAATCCGGGTTTGCCTTGCCAGCCATGGTGGTTCCACGTCGCCTGCCATACCGCGAGACGCGATCGCTGCAACGCGTCTTCGAGCGGCTGGTGCCCTGGTGCGAGGACGGCGATCATCTGCCCGAAGGCGATCAACGGATCCCGGACAAGATCTTCGTAGTGCAGCTTGATGGCGTGCGGTTCATGCCACCAGGCATAGCTTACGCCGAGTAAGTTCTCGGCACCCCAGCTCAGGGCGTAGCTCTCGAACACGGGGTCGGTCGGGCAGGCCGAGCCGAGGCCGGTCGGCAGCTCGGCATTTCCTTCCAGCCAGCGTGCAGTTTCCGGCTCACGACGAACGAAATGCAAGATCGAGATCAAGACATCGAGCGGATGTCTCGCAAGCACCAGGACCTGGAACTCATGCCGATGGAGCCAAGCCTGCAAGGACGGCTCACGATACCAGTGCAGCTGTACTACCACCCGCTCAGGAGGTTTGGCCGGAAGCTCGGCAGGGTTGTGCACGGCGATCTGCGACAAGCCGTACACGTCGGCGAGCACGGTGCGAACCCAGGTATTGCCCGATCTGGGAGTGCTGATGATCGCAAGCCGCATTGCCATCCGAGATCTCTGTCGACAGACATCACATCGACCGGCAACGTAACTCGCGTATGACGTTCGCAGCAGGAAGAGCAGGACCCGGGCTGTAAGGTGCGTTGAACGGCGCCATCGGCAGACCGTCTGGCAGCCTGTCGGGTTGGTGCCCCTGCCGCAGCATCCGGGCTCGGAGCGGCGTCATGTCGAGCTTCGCGCCGGTCAACTGGGACCGGCCTCTCCTGGAGCTGTCTTACGGACGCCCAAGGTTTCTTCTGACGCAGGGTCAGGATGCCGCAAGCTGCCCTCCGCATCCTGCTAGGGCAGGCTGTAGCGGAAGACGTAGGCGTGCTTGCCCTCGATGACCTCGATCGACATCGACCCGGAGATGCCGGTCAGCGCCTCGGTTCCGGAGTCCGGCACGACGGTCAGGCTGAGCACCGCGCGTCCCCGCTCCATGGTGCCGCTGTGCTGCAGCGAGAAGCTGCCCGTCCGCTGGTTCAGCGTGCCCACCACCCGTTCCATCGCCACGTAGCCGGCCGAACCCTCGGTGGCGGTGCGCACGGTCAGCATGGCGCCGGTGCTGTCGGCCTGCAGGTCGCCATGGAAGCGCTTGACCAGGGAGAACCTGCCGACCGCGGGATCTGCGGAGGCTTCCGGCTTCATCTCGACTTCGAAGCCGCCGCTCGCCTGCCCGTCCATCCGTCTGTCCTGCATAAGCGTCCGGGGCCTGGGGCCGCCGGCCCCAGCGGGTCAAGGGCAGAGCCCTTGGCTTGTTTTCTTCGAAGTGTGCTAATCCATCAGCCGCCGCGTCAAGTAGATCGCCTCCAGCGCCTGCTCGTGCGCGATCTCGCCGAGGTTGGCGGTGCCGGAATGGCCGCCCTCGGTATCCTCGTAGTACAGGAACGGCAGGCCGAGCTGCGCCATCCGCCAGGCGAAGCGGCGCGCATGCACCGGGCCGACGCGATCGTCCTTGGTCGAGGTGAACAGGAACGGCTCGGGGTAGCGCACCCCCGCGCGCAGCGCCTGCAGCGGCGAGATGCGGGCCAGGAAGGCGCGCTCGTCCGGCCTGGACACGCTGCCGTACTCGTCCACCCACGAGGCGCCCGCCGCCATCGTCTCGAAGTGCAGCATGTCGAGCAGCGGCACGCCGATGATCACGGCGCGCCACAGCTCGGGGTGCTGGGTGAACTCGACCCCCATCAGCAGGCCGCCGTTGGAGCGGCCGCGTATGCCGAGCCGGCGCGGCGAGGTGATGCGGCGCGCGATCAGGTCGCGTCCCACCGCGGCAAAGTCGTCGAAGACCCGCTGGCGCCGCGTCTTGCGTCCGGCCTCGTGCCAGGCCGGGCCGAACTCGCCGCCGCCGCGTATGTTGGCGAGCGCGTAGGCCCCGCCGCGGGCCAGCCAGAGCCGGCCGACCGCGCCGGAATAGAGCGGCGTGCTCGACACGCCGAAGCCGCCATAGGCGGTGAGCAAGGTCGGGTTGTCGCCATCCCGCTTCAGGTCGCGCCGGTGCACCAGGAAATACGGGATCCGGGTGCCGTCGGTCGAGGTCGCCTCCAGCTGCTCGACCACCAGGCGGGAGGCGTCGAACTGCGCCGGCAGCGCCTTCACCTCGGCGGCGGTGCCGCTGCCGGCGTCGGCCAGCCAGAGCTGGCTCGGCGTCAGGAAGCCGGTCACCTGCAGGAACGCGTGGTCGTCCAGCGGACCGGTGTCGATCAGGCTCACCGACACGTCGTCGGGCAAATTCAGCCGTCGGGCGCTCCAGCCGTGCGCATCCGGGATGAACACCCAGCCCTGGCCGCGCACGTCGTCGGTGATCGCCGCCACCAGCGCGCCGCGGGTGGCGCCGACCTCCTCCGCCTCGACCGACTGGCGCGGGTGCGGCGCGAACACCAGCTGCGGCGGTGCGTCAGGGGGCACCAGGGCGAGTGCGGCCAGGCAGCCGGCGGCGATCGACGGTCCCGCCGCCGGCTGCCAGGGCTGGTCGAGCTTCGCCACCAGCCGGTTCGCCACCAGCGCCACGACGGTGGCCTTGGGCGGCAGCGGCAGCGGCAGCAGGCCGTGCGGCGTCACCAGCTGGTACTGGTTGGCGAAGAAGCTGACCCCGCGATGGATCAGCACCGCGCGATGGCCGTCGCCGTCCACGAGCGCCTCGGGGGAGTCGGACACGTCGGCCTGCACCCCGCGCGCGACCGGGACCGCCTGCTCGAGCGGCTGTCCGCGACGCAGCCGCTTGACGATGAACGGGTAGCCCGAGGCGGTCAGGCTGCCGCCCGCCTCGCCCGGACCCCAGTCGCGCGCCACCAGCAGCGTGTCCGGGTCCTCCCAGGCCGCCTCCTGCTTGGAGTGCGGCAGCACGAAGCCGCCGACGACGAAGCGGCCCGATGGCAGGTCGAACTCGCGGGCGGTGGTGGCGTCCTCGCCGCCGTCCGACAGCATCACCAGGCAGCGCCGCTCCGCCGGCTCCTCGCACTCGACGCCCTTCCAGACCCAGTTGGCATGCTCGGCCGACGCCAGGGCGTCGAGATCGATCACGGAACGCCAGTGCGGCGCAGCGGTGCGATACGAGGCGAGGTCGGCGCTGCGCCAGATCCCCCGACGGTGCTGCGCGTCCTGCCAGAAGTTATACACCGTGCCGCCGATCACGCTCGGCACCGGGATGCGGTCATGCGACTGCGCGACGGTCAGGGCGTCGGCATGGAAGCCGCCGTAGCGCGGGTCGTCCTGCAGCACGCCGAAGGTCCTGCGGTTCTGCGCGCCGACCCAGTCCAGCGCCGGCTTGCCCTCGATCGCCGAGAGGAACGCCGGCGCCGGGTCCTGCGCTGCCGTGGCCGCCCCGGCGAGCGACGGCAGGGCCTGCGACAGGCAGGAGGAGAGCAGGGCGAGCAGCAGGATGGTGCGCGGGCGCATGACGGCTCCGTCGTCGGCGGATCGGGGCCGGCGGAGCGCCGGTCCCGCACGACCTAGCCTGCACGACGGGCCGCTGCTAGATCTGCGATCGCCATACCCGGCCGCGTCGGCTCCCGGAACCGCTCCCACCGCCGCGGCGTTAAGTTTCGATAGCGTCACAGCTCTACAGCGTCACAGTTCTGCGGAGGCTCGCCGACTTGGCCTTGGATTCAGCCGCGTCCGGATCGCCGCCGCCCACCGCAGCCGGCCGGGCCCCCCGCTCCCGGCGCCGTATCTGGCCCTACCCGCTTGGAATCCTGGTGCTGGCGATCGTCGCCCTGATCCTGCTCTGGCGCTGGGACTGGTTCGTCCCGCTGGTCGATCGCGAAGCCTCGGCGGCGCTGGGCCGCAAGGTCACCATCCAGCACCTGCATGTCCGCCTCGGACGCACCACCCTGGTCACGGTCGACAGCGTGCGGGTGGAGAACCCGCAGGGCTTCCCGGTCGACCCGCCGTTCGCGACCATCGACCACCTGTCCGTCGGCTTCGAGCTGCTGGACTATATCCGCCACCGCATCATCACCATCCCGTTGATCAACATCGACCACCCGGTGGTCGAGGCCGTGGCGCACCCCGACGGCACCGCCAGCTGGTCGTTTGCGAGCAAGAACGGAACCAAGGCGAAGAGCAGCTCGGGGCCGCCGCCGAAGCTCGGGCTGCTGCGCATACGCGACGGGCACGTGCACGTCGTCGACCCCGCGCTCAAGACCGACATGAACCTGGTGCTGCACACCACCGGCGAGAAGGACGCCGATGGCGGTCGCGTCGTGGTCACCGCCGAGGGCACCTACGCGCACGCGCCGATCACCGGCCGCTTCGTCGGCGGCGCGCTGCTGACGCTGCAGGATCGGGTGCATCCCTATCCGGTCGACCTGCACCTCGCCAACGGTCCGACCCGGGTGTCGCTGACCGGCGAGGTCGACCAGCCGCTGACCTTCGGCGGCGCCCGGCTGAAGCTGGTGTTCCAGGGCCCGGACATGGCGCTGCTGCTGCCGCTGACCGGGGTGCCGATCCCGCACACGCCGCCGTTCAAGGTCACCGGCAACCTCGACTACAAGCAGCGCAGCATCGTCTTCGACCATTTCCGCGGCACCGTCGGCTCCAGCGACCTCGGCGGCAGCATCGCCGTCGACAGCCACGGCAAGATCCCCGACATCAAGGCTGACCTGGTGTCGCGCAAGGTCGACCTGAACGACCTCGGCGGCTTCATCGGCGCCACCCCGGGAGATTCCAAGTCGGCGAACGCGGCGCAGAAGCACGAGATCCAGAAGGCCAAGAGCAGCGGCGACATCCTGCCCGACCAGCCGTTCAGCCTGCCGAAGCTGCGCATCGCCAACGTGCAGCTGCACTACAAGGGCGACAGCATCGAGGGGCGCTACATCCCGCTCGACAACATCGTCGCCGCCTTCACCATACAGGACGGGCGCATCGTGGTGCACCCGCTCGATTTCGACATCGGCCGCGGCTCGATCGCCTCGGACTTCGACCTCGATCCGGTGGGCCGGGACCTGCGCACCAAGGCGCACATAACCTTCCGCAACGTCGACCTCTCGCGCATCATGCAGGCGACCCACGCCTTCCACGGCCAGGGCCTGATCGGCGGCCAGGCCGACCTGACCACCACCGGCGACTCGGTGGCCACCATGCTGGGCCGTGGCAGCGGCGGGCTGACTCTGATCGCGTCCGGCGACGGCGACATCAGCGCCCTGCTGCACGACATCGCCGGGCTCGAAGCCGGCAACGCCGTGCTCTCCGCGTTGGGGCTGCCGAACCGCGCCAACCTGCGCTGCCTGATCGCCGACATGCCGCTGAAGGACGGCGTGCTGACCGCGCGCACCTTCCTGCTGCAGACCAGCGAGGCGCGCACCATCGGCCGCGGCGACGTCAACCTGCGCGACCAGACGCTGGACTACTCGCTCACCACCCGCTCGTCGCACTTCAGCGTGGCCTCGCTGCCCGGACCGATCAACGTCACCGGCAAGCTCGGCAGCCCGGTGATCCGGCCGGGTGCGGAGGTCGTCGCCCGCGCCGGAGCAGCGACGGCGCTGGGCGTCCTGTTCTTCCCGCTCGCGATCCTGCCGACCGTCCAGCTCGGCGTCGGCGAGGGTGCGTGCACCGATGCCCTGAAGGAGACCCGGGAGAGCCCCGCCGCCCCGCCGGCCGCCGCTTCGGCTCCGACCAAGCAGCGCGCACACGCCCGGACGCGGCGAGGCTGACCGCCGCGCCCCTCAGCGTGCGCAGACCTGCACCCGGTGCCAGGCGGCGCTCAGGTAGCCCTTGAAGTTCCAGGTGTCGTGGGGGCGTGCCGGCTGCGTCTGCCCGGCGGAATCCCAGGCCCGCACCACGAGCTCGTGCTCGCCCGGCGGCAGCTCCAGGGCAGCGGTCCAGAAGGTCCAGCTCCAGGGGGCGCTCGCGTCATGCTCCAGCTCGGCCTGGCTCCAGCTCCCGCCGCCATCCTTCGACACGTCGACCCGCACGATGCCGCGCCCGGTGGCGACGGCATAGCCGCGCAGCGTCGTGCGGCCCGCCCTGACCGGGGCGTGCGCGGCCGGCTCGCAGATGGCGGCGTTCAGCGGCATGTCGTAGATCGTGAAGCCCCTGTTCCAGTCGACCGTGTCCTCGGTCATCTCGGCCGGCAGCAGCTTGTAGTCCCGGGCCTGCATGTGGTTGTCCGACGGCTCGCCCTGCACGGTGATCGCCGCCAGCCACTTCGGGCTGCGCACGCCGGCGTAGCCCGGCACCACGACGCGCAGCGGAAAGCCGTGCTCCGGCGCCAGCGGCTCCCCGTTCATGGCGAAGGCGAGCAGCACGTCGGGCGACATCGCCTTGGTCATCGGGATCGAGGCGCCGTAGGCGAACCGCCCCTCCGCGGGCATCTCCACCGTGTCGCAGGCCTCGAAGGCGACGTGCAGCCCCGCCTCCTCGCGCGCTCCGGCCGCCTTCAGCACGTCAGCCAGGGCGACCCCGGTCCAGACCGCGTGGCCGATCGCGCCGGCCGCCCAGGGATCGCCTGAGGTCGGCTTCACCGCCTGCAGGTCGGCGCGGCGGTTGCCGGCGCACTGCATCACCGCCGGCACCACGCGATGCGCGAAGCGATCGCGCAGCGTCGCCATCGAAAGCTCGAGCGGCGTCGCCACCAAGCCGTCCACGCGCAGCCGGTGCGTCGCCTCGTCCAACTGCGGGACGTCGCCGTGGCAGCGCACGTAGAAGTCGCGCTGCGCGGTGACGAAGCCCGCACGCAGCCGGTCGAGCGGCGGCTCGGCGTTGAACGGGATGACCGAGTGCACGATCAGCCTCGATGTCGGGGTCGGCTCGCGCATTCTGGTTCTCCGCTCGCGGTCGAAAGGGTGGGTTGCCGCCAGACTGCGACGAAGTGCGAGCGGCTGCACAGGCTCGCAGCCGGCCCATCAGGCAACGCCCAGCAGCCGGATCAGCCAGAGGCTGATCAGGCCGAGCGACAGCAGCGACAGCACCACCGCGCCGGTGACGCGGAGGCCGGCCCGTGCCGCCACCCGCAGATCGGTGCCGAGACCCAGTGCCGCCATCGAGATCACCGTCAGCAGGCTGGCGAGATCCGCGGCCGGCCGGAGTGCCGCGACCGGCACCAGTCCGGCCGACCGGATCGCGGCCAGGGCGAGGAAACCCAGGATGAACCATGGCACCAGCCTGTGCAGCGGCGGCATGCCGGCGGCCTTCCGGTCGCCCGACTCCGGGTGCGGCGCCGTCCCGTCCGGCGCGTCGCACCGGCGCCGGGTCAGCAGCGACAGCCCCAGCACGATTGGCCCCAGCATCAGCACCCGCACCAGCTTCACCAGCGTGCCGAGCTGGACCGCGACCGTGCCGACCGGCGCGGTGGCCGCCAGCACCTGCGGCACGGCATAGACGGTGAGGCCGGCGAGTGCCCCGTATTGCAGGTGGCTCAGATGCAGCAGCGGCACCGCCAGCGGCAACCCGAGCACCAGCACGACGCCGAACACGGCGGTGAAGGCGATCGACGCCGCCACCTCCTCGCCGTCGGCGCCGATGACAGGAGCCACGGCGGCGATCGCGGAGTTGCCGCAGATCGAGTTGCCGCACGCGATCAGCACCGCCAGCCGGTGCGGCAGGCGGAGCAGCCGACCGATCCCGTAGCTCACGGCGATCGCCAGCAGCACCACGACCGCGATGCCGCCGAGCAGGCCAGGGCCGGCGGCCAGCACGGTGCGGGCGCTGACCGATGCGCCGAGCAGCACGACGGCGATCTCCAGCAGCGTCCGGGCGCTGAACTCGATGCCCGGCTGCCAACGTGCCGGCGGCGTCCAGCAGGTGCGCAACACGGCGCCCAGCAGGATCGCGAGCACCAGGCCCTCGAGCCAGGCGGCCCCGAACAGGCGCCGCTCGACCACCTGCAGCGCCGCCGCCGCGAGGGTCACGGCGAGGCAAAGGGCGAGGCCCGGCAATAGGCGTCCCGCGCCGCGCAGCGGACGCTGCAGGCTGAGCCGATGCTGCGTCCGGCGCCGGACCGGCCAGAACTGCGATGAAGCGGCGGAAGCGACGAGGGCCATGGGAGCTGATCCGGTGCTGACCGGCACACCCTGCACGCCCCCTCGACGGCATTCCAACGGATTATTATGGTCAGAATGATCATTTAGAAAGATCGGTTTCGTGACGCTGGAGCAGCTGCGCATCTTCGTGGCGGTGGCGGAGCGCCAGCACGTCACCGCGGCGGCGCGGGCGTTGAACCTCACCCAGTCGGCGGTCAGCAACGCGCTCGCGGCACTGGAGCAGCGCCACGGCATCCAGCTGTTCGACCGCATCGGCCGCGGGATCGCCCTGAACGAGTCCGGCCGCGTGTTCCTGACCGAGGCGCGCGCCGTCTTGGCGCGGGCCGAGGCGGCG